>NZ_JBVHEP010000003.1:239448-507663 GCF_055562795.1 Streptomyces sp. NPDC016851 | reverse complement strand
CTACCAGCGGCCCTACACCAGCAACACCGAACGCACCGCCGCCCTGGCAGACTTCCTGCACACCTACAACCACCACCGCGGCCACACCGCACTCGCAGGCCAGCCACCGATCAGCCGCGTGAACAACGCTCCGGGTCAATACACCTAGGACCAACGGCGGAGCGGCAGTTCGGGCTGTGGGCCGCGGACGGGGCGGGTCGGGTGTGATTACGGTGACGTCATGTCCGAGTCCATACCGTTCGACCTCGACGTGTATCTCCGGCGGATCGGATGGGAGGGGGAGCGGCGGGCCGACGCCGCCACCCTGCGCGGAGTGCATCTGGCGCACATGCGGGCCATTCCGTTCGAGAACCTCGACGCGCTGCGCGGCACGGCCCCCTCCCTCGACCCGGCCGACCTGATGGCCAAGCTGGTCCACAGCCGGCGCGGCGGCTACTGCTACGAGCACAACACCCTGTTGGCCTGCGCCTTGGAGGCGCTGGGCTTCCGGGTGACCCTGCTGTGCGCGCGGGTGGTCGTCGGCGCCGACAGCATCGCGAGCCGGCCGCGCACCCACATGGCGCTGATGGCCGAGGTGCCCGGTGAACCACGGCCGTACCTCGCGGACGTCGGCTACGGGACGGTCGGCGCGCTGCCTGAGCCGGTGCCGCTGGCCGCCGACGTCGCATTCGCCGCGGCCGGGCGGCGGCACCGCCTCGTGCACGCGCCGCACGACGGCCCCCTGGAGATGTGGCTGCTTCAGGCCCACGACGCGGGGAAAGACGACTGGGTCAGCCAGTACGCCTTCACCCTGGAGCCCTTCGAGAAGCCCGACTTCGAGGTCATCAACTGGCACATCGCGACCCACCCGCGCTCGCCGTTCACCCAGCGCCTCTACGTCCAGCACACCGACACCACCCGGCACCTCCTGCTCGACGGCCGGCTCCTCACACGGACCGGCTCCGACGGGACGGTCAGCGAGCGGGAGGTGACCGGTGAGGCGGAGGCGCGGCGGCTCCTGGAGGAGGAGTTCGGCATCACCGCGCCGGAGGGGATGACGCTGTTCCAGGCCTCCTGAGGACAGGAACTGTCCTAATTGCTCCCTACGGTTCTCCCATGACCACTTCCCCGGAGAAGACCGACCTGTCGCAGGCGCTCGCGGAGCAGCGGGAGTTGCTGCTGATCACCGTGCGCGGACTCACCGACGCGCAGGCCGCGCAGCGTACGACCGTCAGTGAGCTGACCCTGGGCGGGATCGTGAAGCATCTCGCCCAGGGCGAGGAGGCGTGGATGCGGATCATGGTCGAGGGGGACGGTGAACTGCCCGACGGCATGCTGGATCTGGGGCAGTACCGGATGGCCGAGGGCGACACGATCGCCGGGCTGGTGGAGCGGTACGAGGCGGCCGCCCGGGCGACCGACGAGGCCGTGGCCGGGCTGCCGGACCTGGGGCAGAGGGTGCTGCTGCCGACGACTCCGTGGTCGCCGCCGGAGCCCCAGTACTGGTCGGCGCGCCGGATCCTGCTGCACCTGATCAGGGAGACGGCCCAGCACGCCGGTCACGCGGACATCGTCCGGGAGGCGCTCGACGGGGCCAGCACCACGGCCCAGCGCTGACCCCGGCCCAGCGCTGACCCGGCGGTCCGTCAGACGCGGGCGTCGAAGCACTCGCGGGTGCCTCCCGTCACCGGGCGGAAGCAGGCCCGGACGGTCGTGCCGGGGCGGGCTTCGGTCATGGGCGTGTAGACGTAGGACTGGGCGGCGATGTCGTCCGTGATCTCGGCGGTGTGCGGACGGCGGCCTCCGTCGGTCCTGTTCAGCTCCAGCCGGTCGCCGATCCGCGTGCTCCACATCCGGGCCCAGCCGGCCTCGCACTTGTCGCTGTAGCGCAGTTCGAGGTGGGCTCCGGTGGACGTGCGGCGGGAGGCGAGGGTGAGCGGGGCCTCGCCGCATCTCATCTGCATCGGGCTCTTGCCCTCGCAGATGGCTCCACGGCAGCGGGGTGCCGGGGCGGACGGGGACGGCGGGGACGGCCGGGGGTCGCCGGACTGGCCCGCGAGGAGGACCAGGGCCACGGACAGGCCGCCGGCCGCTGTCGCGCACACCGACGCGAGGACGGCCAGGAGTGCGCCCCTGCCGGCGACGGCAGGCCTTCGGGTGTCCGCCTCCGGGGGCGCGGGCGGGTCCGTGGGTGCCGTCGGTGCCTTCGTCGGTGTCGCCGGTACCTTCGTTGGTGTCGTCGGTGCCGCCCGGCCGCTCCACTCCGACTCCGCCAGCTCCCACAGCGCCAGACACCGGCCCTCCGGTTCCCCGGCCAGGCGGCACAGCTCCTGCACCGCCTCGCGCGGTGGGAGTGTCCTGCCGTTGAGGTAGCGCTCCCAGGAGGACTTGCTGAAGGTGGTCTTCGCCGCGAGGGCCGCCAGGCTCAGGCCCGTGCCCGCCCTCAACTCCCGCAGCGCCGCGGCGAGCCGGGCGCGTTCGGGCGGCAGCGGGCCGGGCGGGGTTCGCGTCATTCCCGCAGGGCCTTCCAGGTGTGCGGGCCGATGATGCCGTCCACGACCAGGTGCGCCCGTTTCTGCAGGTCCCTGACCGCGCGTTTCGTGTGCGGGCCGAAGATGCCGTCCACGGCGCCCGGCGAGAGGCCCGCCTCGCGCAGCAGACACTGCGCCTCGGCCACCTCCGCTCCGGCGTGGCCCTCGGCCAGGACGGCCTTCATGGTGCGGCTGTTGCCCGCGTACCAGCGGCCCTCGATCCGCTCCGCCCGGCAGGTGTACCGGGGCCGGTCCGACTCCTCGGGCGACCCCGGTGCGGTGGTGGAGGAGGCGGTGAGGCCGGCCGCCGCCGCTCTGTCCTCGCCGTCCGACAGCCGTACGGCCAGCAGGACCGAGGCGGCCACGGCCAGCACCAGGGCCACCGATCCGGCTGTGAGCGTGATGCGCAGCGCCCGGCCGTGGGGGCGGGGTGCGCCGGATCCCGGATCGGTTCCGGGCTCGGTTCCGGGTGCGGTTCCGGGTGCGGTCCCGGGTTCGGTCCCGGGCTCGTTCCCGCGCTCGGTTCTCGGCTGGGTCCCGGCCGTCTCGCCCTCTCGATCCGCCAGGTCCGCCAGGTCCGCCCGGTCCGTCCGGGCCCCCAGGCCCGCCCGGCGTGTTCCGTCCGCCCTGTCTGCCGGGTCCGCCCCCTTGCCCCACGCCTCGGTGGCGACCTCGTGCAGGGCGAGGAGGCGGGTCGGGTCGTCACCGCCGAGCCGGGCCATCGCCTCGACGGCCTCCCTGGGCGGGAGCGACCTGCCGGCCAGGTAGCGCTCCCAGGACGACGTGCTGTACCCCGTCTTGGCCGCGAGCTGGCGCAGGCTCAGTCCGCTGTGATCCTTCACCCGGCGTAATCGCACCACCAACTGCCGTACGCACGGGTCGAGTTCTTCGGGCAGCCCTTTCCAACGCGACATGTTCCCCCCACTCGCGTTCGTGGACCGTGGTCAGCGGTCCCGTCACCGCCGCATTCTGCATCAGCATCCACGCGGTGCCCCATACATCGGTTCCGTTCTCCCCGCCGCCCCCTACCGATTCGGCCACACCCCACCGCGACCGTCCCGCCGCACCGTCCCGGCGGACGGTGTCACCGCAGGTCAGCGCACGGGACGTCCCGCGAGTACGTCACTTCGGAGGCGACTGTGGCGGACCCGGGGCCCCGGGCCGCAGTCTCGTTGCCGAGCCGGCCGGTGCGGTCGGCCCGCCCACGAAGGGGGACACAGCATGCGTATGACCAGGAAGCTCGCCGTCATGGCCGGGGGCCTCGCGCTGACCGGTGGTCTGCTGGCCGGGGGCGCGGGAACGGCCGGTGCGGCCGAGGCCGGGCCGCAGGCCGCGTCGGACTGCCCGTCGGGCTGGTTCTGCGTCTGGGCCGGGCAGAACTACACCGGCCGTATGCAGAAGGTCGCCGGGACCAACAAGGACCTGACCCAGTACGCCGTGTTCCAGAACTTCAAGTCCTGGTACAACCACGGCGCGTCCTGCGACTTCCAGTGGTTCTCCGAGAAGAACCACCGCGGGGACGACGGCATCATCCCGAGGGGATCCAAGAAGTCCGACAACACGGGCCACTACATCAAGTCCAACAAGTGGGTCAACTGCAAGTGACCTGCGCCCGGTAACGCCGAGGGCGGCACTCCACGGGGGGAGTGCCGCCCTCGGCCTGTCGCGGCAGGGCCGGGCTCAGAGCCGCTCGGGCGTCCGGATGCCCAGCAGGGCCATGCCCTGGTGGAGCGTGCGGGCCGTGATGTCGCAGAGGAACAGGCGGTTCTCGATCTGCTCGGGCGACTCGGCCTTCAGGACCGGGCACTTGTCGTAGAACGTCGTGTACAGCGACGCCAGCTGGTACAGGTACGCCGTCAGCTTGTGCGGGGCGTACTCCGCCGCCGCCTCCGCCACCGTCGCCCCGAACGAGTCCGCGTGCAGACCCAGCGCGCGCTCCGCCTCGTGCAGGTCCAGCTCCGGGTGCGCGACCGGGCGGGCCTCGCCGGCCTTGCGCAGGATCGACCGGATACGGGCGTAGGCGTACTGGAGGTAGACGGACGTGTCGCCGTTCAGCGAGACCATCTGGTCCAGGTCGAACTTGTAGTCGCGGTTCGCCGACGTCGACAGGTCCGCGTACTTCACCGCGCCGATGCCGACCTGCGTGCCCCGCTCGGCGATCTCCTCGTCCGACAGCTGACGCTGGGTGTCCTTCTCCCGTACGACCGCCGTCGCACGGTCGATCGCCTCGTCCAGCAGGTCCACCAGCCGGATCGTCTCGCCCTCACGGGTCTTGAACGGCTTGCCGTCCTTGCCGAGGACCGTGCCGAAGGCGAGCTGCACCGCGTGCACGTCCTCGTTCAGCCAGCCCGCCCGGCGGGCCGTCTCGAAGACCATCTTGAAGTGCAGCGACTGGCGGGCGTCCACGACGTACAGCAGCGTGTTCGCCTTGAGGTTGAAGACGCGGTCGCGGATCGCCGAGAGGTCGGTCGCCGCGTAGCCGTAGCCGCCGTCCGACTTCTGGACGATCAACGGGACCGGCTTGCCGTCCGGGCCCTTGATGTCGTCGAAGAAGACACACAGCGCGCCCTCGGAGCGGACCGCGACGCCCGACTCCTCCAGCAGGCGGCAGGTCTCCGCGAGCATGTCGTTGTAGCCGGACTCGCCGACGATGTCCGGGTCCCGGATCTCCATGTCCAGCTTCTCGAAGACGGAGAAGAAGTAGATCTTCGACTCGTCCACGAACTTCTGCCACATGGCGAGGGTCTGCGGGTCGCCCGCCTGGAGGTCGACCACCCGGCGGCGGGCCCGCGTCTTGAACTCCTCGTCCGCGTCGAAGACCTTGCGGGCGGCCTTGTAGAGGCGGTCGAGATTCGACATCGCCTCCTCGCCGGAGACCTCGTCGGCCTTGTGGTCCAGCTCGTGCGGGTGCTCCTCCAGGTACTGGATGAGCATGCCGAACTGGGTGCCCCAGTCGCCGATGTGGTGACGCCGCACCACGCTCTCGCCGGTGAACTCCAGCAGCTGCACCACCGAGTCGCCGATCACCGCGGAGCGCAGGTGACCGACGTGCATCTCCTTCGCCACGTTCGGCTGGGCGTAGTCGATGACCGTGGTGCCCGGCTGCTCGGCGTGCGGCACGCCGAGGCGGCCGGTGTCGTCCGCGTAGCGCTCGGCGAGGTTCTCCGTGATCGCCCGGTCGGTGATCGTGATGTTCAGGAAGCCGGGGCCGGAGACCTCGACGTCCTTGATCACGTCACCCGACTCGACCCGGGAGACGACCTGCGTCGCCAGCTCCCGCGGGTTCGCCTTCTCCTTCTTCGCGAGGGCCAGGATCCCGTTGGCCTGGAAGTCGGCCCGGTCGCTTCGTCGCAGCAGCGGGTCCGCGGAGCCGGCCTGCGGCACGGCCGCCGACAGGGCCGCCGCGAGGCGCTGGTGGACGGAGTCGCTGAGGGACGTGACCGAGGCCATAGGAAGGGGTGCCGTTCTCCTCGAGGGAATGGATAGACACGGCCAGTATCCCATGGGGGGTTGTGCTGCTGCCGCTTGATTGAGACCGAGCGTACTGGGGCGGGTGTGAGTGAGCAGCGGTCCGCAGTGGGGTGTGCTGCGGGCTTGGGACTGGGCGAACGGGAGTGTGCTTGCGGACGCGGCGGTGCTGTACGAGGTCGGCTCCTTCCTGGACCGTCCAGGCCGGACCGGAGACCTCGGGGCGTGACGGACCCCGCCCCCGCGTTCCCGGACCACGCACCGGATGCGTGCCGCCCGGACGCGGAGTGAAAGCGGGCGACCAGCGTGCCCAACACCGCTCGGAGCACGCGGCTGAGCACGAGCCCTGGCAGCAGGACTCACTCCCGCTCGGTCCTCAGGACCGGTAAAGCCGTTTTTCCGGGCGCGAGGTGGTCTGGGACAATGGTGCGGTCAGCCGTGCGACCGTACCGGCTGCCCGATGCAGAAAGAAGGACGTGCCGATCGTGGCTCAGAGCACCGAGACCACCGACTGGGTCTCCCGTTTCGCGGATGAGGTCATCGAGGAGTCGGAGCGTCGGGCCCCGGGCAAACCCGTCGTCGTCGCGTCCGGCCTCTCACCGTCCGGTCCCGTCCACCTGGGGAACCTCCGCGAGGTCATGACCCCGCATCTCGTCGCCGACGAGATCCGCCGCCGGGGCCACCAGGTGCGGCACCTGATCTCCTGGGACGACTACGACCGGTACCGGAAGGTGCCGGCGGGGATCGCGGGCGTCGACGAGTCGTGGGCCGAGCACATCGGCAAGCCGCTGACCTCCGTCCCGGCCCCGAAGGGCTCCTCCCATCCCAACTGGGCCGAGCACTTCAAGGCCGCGATGATCGAGTCGCTGGCCGAGCTGGGCGTGGAGTTCGACGGGATCAGCCAGACCGCGCAGTACACCTCCGGCGTGTACCGCGAGCAGATCCTGCACGCCATCAAGCACCGCGGCGACATCGACGCGATCCTCGACCAGTACCGCACGAAGAAGGCCCCGGCCAAGAAGCAGCAGGGGCAGAAGCCGGTCGACGAGGCCGAGCTGGAGGCCGCCGAGGGCTCCGGCGCGGCCGCCGAGGACGACGGCAGCTCCGGCACCGCCGGGTACTTCCCGTACAAGCCGTACTGCGGCAACTGCGAGAAGGACCTCACCACCGTCACGTCCTACGACGACGACTCCACCGAGCTGACGTACGCCTGCACCGCGTGCGGCTTCTCCGAGACGGTCCGGCTGAGCGAGTTCAACCGCGGCAAGCTGGTCTGGAAGGTCGACTGGCCGATGCGGTGGGCGTACGAGGGCGTCGTGTTCGAGCCCTCCGGCGTCGACCACTCCTCCCCGGGGTCCTCCTTCCAGGTCGGCGGGCAGATCGTCGGGATCTTCGGCGGCAAGCAGCCGATCGGCCCGATGTACGCCTTCGTCGGCATCTCCGGCATGGCAAAGATGTCCTCCTCGCGGGGCGGCGTGCCCACCCCCGCCGACGCCCTGAAGATCATGGAGCCGCAGCTGCTGCGCTGGCTGTACGCCCGGCGCAGGCCCAACCAGTCCTTCAAGGTCGCCTTCGACCAGGAGATCCAGCGGCTCTACGACGAGTGGGACCGGCTCGACGCCAAGGTCGCCGACGGCAGCGCCCTGCCGGCCGACGTCGCCGCGCACTCGCGTGCGGTGCGCACGGCCGCCGGTGAGCTGCCGCGCACGCCCCGGCCACTGCCGTACCGGACGCTGGCGTCCGTCGCGGACATCACCGCCGGGCACGAGGACCAGGCGCTGCGGATCCTGAGCGAGCTCGACCCGGAGCAGCCGCTGACCTCGCTCGACGAGGCGCGGCCGCGGTACGACAAGGCCGAGGCCTGGATCAACACGCACGTGTCGGCCGAACAGCGGACGATCGTGCGCGACGAGCCGGACGCGGAGCTGTTGAAGTCGCTCGACGAGCAGGGGCGGGAGTCGCTGCGGCTGCTGCTCGACGGGCTGGCCGACCACTGGTCGCTCGACGGTCTGACGCACCTCGTGTACGGCGTGCCGAAGGTGCAGGCCGGGTTCCCGGCCGACGCCACGCCGAAGGAGCTGCCGCCGGAGATCAAGACCGCGCAGCGGTCCTTCTTCGCCCTGCTGTACCACCTGCTGGTCGGGCGGGACACGGGGCCGCGGCTGCCGACGCTGCTGCTGGCGGTGGGGCAGGAGCGGGTGCGGGCCCTGCTCGGGGAGTGAACAGGCACTGAGAAGGGGCCCCCGGATTTCTCCGGGGGCCCCTTCTGCGCGCCGGCGGTCAGGCGATGTGGTCTTCTTCCAGTTCCGCCGAGTGGCGCTTCTGGAAGCGCTCCACGAGGGACTTCAGCTCACCGGGGCTCAGCGTCGTGCCGTAGGTGGCCTGGATGTTGTCACCCAGCGCGCGGGGGGTGGGGTAGCTGCCGTCTATCGACTGGCGGAACACCTGGTAGTACGCCTCTTCGTCCGGCTCGGGGGCCGGGGGCGTGCCGCCGCCCTCGCCGAGTTCGCGGGTGCGGTTCGGGCCCACCGGGATGGGGAAGCTGCCGGTGTCCTCCGGCGTGGGTTCCTGCTCGTACTGGGTCTGGTACTGCTCGGCTTCCTGTTGTTCGGCGATCCACTGGGCGTACTGCTCGGCGGGATCGTAGTCGGGGTCATAGCCGCCCTGGTACGCGACCTCGCGGGGGGTGTTGAACCAGGGGCTCTGGTCGGGTTCGGGTGCGCGGTCCAGGTGCTCTGCGACGGGGTTGCTGTCGAGCTCCAGGCGCTGCTCGCCGGGAGGTGCCGCTCTCTGCGGGACGGGCGCCGCCCCAGCGGCACGACTGCCCGCTGCCGGGTCGGCCGACGCGCCCGCTGCGGGGCCGGCGTCCAGCGCCTGCTGCGGCGGCGGGGGGATCAGCGCCGGCTCTATGCCTGCCGCTGCCAGGCCCGCCGGGGCCGTTTCCGCCAGGGGGACGCCGTAGCGGGCCAGGCGCAGTGGCATCAGCGATTCCACCGGGGCCTTCCTGCGCCACGCCCGGCCGAAGCGGGAACGCAGCCGGGCCTGGTAGACGAGACGTTCCTGCTCCAGCTTGATGACCTGCTCGTAGGAGCGCAGCTCCCAGAGCTTCATGCGGCGCCACAGGAGGAACGTCGGGACGGGGGACAGCAGCCAGCGGGTGAGGCGGACGCCCTCCATGTGCTTGTCGGCCGTGATGTCGGCGATCCGGCCGATCGCGTGACGGGCCGCCTCGACCGAGACCACGAACAGGATCGGGATCACCGCGTGCATCCCGACACCGAGCGGATCC
This sequence comes from Streptomyces sp. NPDC016851, assembly GCF_055562795.1. NCBI lineage: Bacteria > Bacillati > Actinomycetota > Actinomycetes > Kitasatosporales > Streptomycetaceae > Streptomyces > Streptomyces sp. NPDC016851. The sequence continues at coordinate 498,396 of NZ_JBVHEP010000003.1, read as the reverse complement.
GGCCACGCGGCGGCGCCGTTGAAGGCGATCGTCGCCGCCGTCAGCAGCCACGCCGTCTGACGCAGGAGGGGGAACGGGATCCTGATCCAGGTGAGCAGCAGATCCAGGGCCAGCAGGACACAGATACCCGCGTCGATGCCGATCGGGAAGACGTAGGAGAAGTTCCCGAAGCCCTTCTTCAGGGCCAACTCGCGCACCGCCGCGTACGAACCGGCGAAGCCGATGCCGGCGATGATCACGGCACCGGCCACGACCACGCCGATGAGGACGCGGTGCGTCCGAGTCAGTTGCAGTGGCGCGGCCACCCGTACTCCCCTCCCCATGCGTGTTCTTGCGCGCAACAGGGTGGCACATGTGTGCGGAGGACGGGTGGCCGGTTCGTGTTCTGCGTCCTGACCTGCTTCTCGTAGTGAGAGGGCCGGTTGTGGAGCTTCCCCTCTTGTTCAGTCGGCCGCGGGCCTCCACTGGGCGGCCTCGCGCGCAGCCGCACGGGCGCCGAGGAACCCGACGGCGAGAGAGACCACGGCGCATGTCGTGATGCCTGCCGCCAGAACGGTCCAGGACACGGAGCCTTCCTGCACCAGGGCGATGAAGAACACCGAGTGCCATGCGGTCACGGCCCCGGTCAGGACCGTGGCAATGAGCAAGGGGACGGTCAGGTGCCATGAGCTCACGGACCGGAACACCCGACGGTGGCCGGTCAGGACGGAGAGCGGGGCGAGGGCATGGCGGATCCGGACGAATTCGGCTGCCGCGCTGACCGCACCGGCCACGAGGATGAAGAGGATGCCGATGACGCCGAACAGCTGGATCCAGTTCGCCAGAGGGGCCCGCGAGGGTCCCAGCCAGTTTCCGCCCAGTGTCTGGACCTGCACCGAGGGATTGGGAAGCGTGTACGCGGCTTTCTTCACCGCGCTGAGGTGCCCCGGCTCGGGGGTCACGACGAGGAGGGACTGGGTGCTGTCCGGCTTCACGGTGATGCGGGGGACTTGGGCGAACTTCACGTTTCCGTACCAGCGACGCATTTCCTGTACCTGAACGCTGGTTCCCGCCGCTGCCTTCGTGTCGCCGGGGCAGGCCACGTGCAGGGTGCGCAGATCTCGGCAGGACCCTTCGATCGTCACCCAAGGATCTTTCGGTGGCCCCGGATCGTGGAAGGCGCGCGTCAGGAGAAGCGACCCGGCTGGAAGGGACGAGCGGAACCGGTCTGTCTGCGCCGCGGTCATGCCACCGGTGGTCAGCTGGATCACGGTGTCCTTGATCCGCTGGTGTGTGTCGACCGCTGCCTGCGACTGCACCCCGAGTCTGCTGGTCCATACCTGCATCTGTGCGACGATCCCGATGCCGATCACCATGGCCAGAGCCAGCCGCACGATGACGCCGGGATGCGCGTGCGTCCACCGGCCGCCGATCATGCGGCCCGCGTGCCCCTTGCGCTTGCCGTTGTCGGCGAGCCAGGAGCCCAGGTGGCGGGTGACGAGAGCCACTACGGAGGACAGGAACCCCCACATCACGACAGTTCCGCAGGTGAACACCGCAAGCTGTGCTCTGTGGGGCACGTACTGGCTTGTCAGGACCAGCGCGACGCCGACGCCACAGACGGACAGGCGCCATGCGGGAACCCGAGAAGCGAACGAGGCCGGGCGGGTGGACCTGCCGTCCCGGTGAACACGGTGCGAGCCCACCACGATGCCGAGCACGGCCAGCAGGGATACCACTGCCGCCCCTGCGGCGGTGGGCCACGCGCCCAGCACGTCACGGTGGTCGAGGATGTATCCGGTGGGCCCGAGGCGAACATCCCACACGGAGGCAATGGCATACGGGATGAAGGCGGCGGAGGTCCCCAATGCCGCGGGGAGTGCGGCTTCGCCGATGTTGACGATCATCCGGTGCCGCCATGTCCCGCCGAGGGCCTGCAGCAGACTGCTGCGCCGGTCACGGGAGCGGGAGCCGACCCGCGCGGCGACCACGGTCAAGGCGAGGGCGGGCAGTCCGGTCAGGGCCCACAGAGCCAGAAGCGGCGACGTCACCGGCTTCTGATCGGCCATCTCTCCCGTGGCTCCGCCGCCGGCACCGAAGGCGGCCACGTGCATCCACCGGTCATCGTCCTTCGGCGGAGTGTCTGCCACCCGGACATAGGCGATCCGTTCGGAGGGAGTGACCAGGCCGTCGGTGGTGACAGTGCCGGCAAACGACCCGTACCGGGTACGGATCCCCTCCGCGTGTCCGGTGCGCAGGAGTTCGGGAGAGAGCAGCACCTCGCCCGGCTTGGGCCAGCGGGACACACCGGCGGGAAGAGGAGCCTCAGGAGTGAGGGGGTGGAGAAAGACGACGGATACAGGCCGGTTGTCGACGGAGTCGGCGCCCTCCCGGTACAGCAGCGTGGCGTGCTTGCTGTCGGTGATCACCGCTCCTCTGGCGTCTGCCCTGGTGTCGCGGCCGTGATACGTGGCGACGGTGGCCACTGTCGCCAAGGTGACGAAGGCGACGGCGAGGGCGGCGCAGAACAGGCCCCACCAGCGCAGGCGGTCGCCGGGAGTGGAGCGCCCCGCGGCAAGGCCGATTCTGATCAGGGTGCCTGCGGTGCGCGTGCTCGTTCGCATCAGACGGCTCCGACTTCGGCCAGGATCCCGCCCTGAAGCTCGTGGCGGCGGTCGGCCCGGCCCGCGACCCAGGGGTCGTGCGTGACGACGAGCAGTGCGCAACCGCGGTCACGGGCGGCGGTGAAGAGCAGACGGGCGACTGCCTCCTTGGCTGCGGGGTCGAGGGCGCCGGTGGGCTCGTCGGCGAGGAGGACGGCGGGCTCGGTGATCAGGGCGCGGGCCACGGCGGTCCGCTGGCGCTCCCCGCCGGAGAGCATCCCGGTGGGGGTGGAGCCGGTGGGGACACCGAGCTCGCCAAGGAGCTCCTCCGCACGCCGGTAGGTGTCCTGGTGATGGCCTCCGTCGAGCAGGACCGGCAGGGCGACATTCTCCACCGGGCTGAGTTCGGGGAGGAGTTCGCCGAACTGGAACACCATGCCCACAGTCTCCCGCCGTGCCTGCGCGAGCTGTGCGGACCGGAGCCCGGTGATCTCCCGGCCTCCGGCGGTGATGGTGCCTGCCTGAGGTTTGATCAGTCCGAGGACGCACATGAGCAGCGTTGACTTGCCGGATCCGCTGGGGCCGGTCACCGCGACCGACTCGCCGGGGGACACGGACAGTTCCACGTTGTCGAGGAGGGTCCGTCCCTCGACCTGGTAGCACAGGCCGCTCACGCGGAGCCCGGACGAATCACTTTGTTTCACAGAATCTGGCCCCGTTCCCCTCCTTGGTCATCTGACTGGTGGACAGGCCGAGTTGCCGTGGCATGGCGCCGATGCCACGACTTTGCGCTGTCGTCCCAGTAGTCCGATCTTCACATGGATGAAGCTCAGGAAAAGGGAGCTGGCGAGGTGATGACTCAATGACGACCTTGGTTTCAGGTCGGAGCAGCCGGCTGTACCGGGGGAGGCATACGAGAGTCGAGAGAAAGATGTCCTCGCGGGCGATCACCGGCGGGACGTACCGCCGCCGCAGCTCACGCCGAAGCGGCCTCGTCGCCATGCTGCACCGCTGACGACCGTCAGCGGTGCAGCCTCGGCCTCAGCTCTTCTTCGCGGGCGTCTTGGAGGGCGACGCGGAGGAGTCCTTCGAAGCGCTCTTCGAGGCTTCCTTCGAGGGCTCCTTGGACGGGGACTTCGACGCCGGCTTCGACGGGGCGCCGCTCGCCTTGGCGCCGCCCGCGCCGTTCGCCTCGGACACCGCCGCCACGGCCTCCTTGGCGGCCTTCTTGGCGTCCTTCATCAGGTCGTCGGCGCTGGGGCTCTTGTCGCCGGCCAGGCCCGCGCCGTTGTAGTCGATGGTGACGACGACGTTCTCGACGCGTGCCACGACCGTCTGCTGCTTGAAGGTGCCTTCCTTCTTCTTCAGCTCGTAGCGCACGGCCGTCGCCTCGTCGCCGGTCCCGGGCACCGGCTCCGACTTGGTGCTCTTGGCACCCTCAGTGGCCTGGGCGTCCTGGACCTGCTTCTCGACGTACTCCTGGGCCAGCTTGTCGGCCGGGCCGCGGGTGACGTCCGACTCGAAGCGCAGCATCGACACGTTCAGCCAGCGGAACTGGGAGCCCTTGACGCCGTTGTTGTCGAGGCTGTTCCAGGAGCAGTTGGCGCGGGTCGAGATGTCGTCCGACTTGCCCTCCTTGCCGGACTTGCCCTCCGGCACGAGGTCCTTCAGCGTCTTCTTCGACAGCGCCTTGCAGGGCTCCGGGAGTTTGCCGTACGCCGCCGCCTCCACGGTCGGCGAGGGGCTCGCGGACGCCGAGGCGGCTGCCTTCGCGGCCTTGTCCGTGCTGTCGCCGGAGCCGGAGTCCGAGGAGCAGCCGGCGGTGACCAGCATCACGGGGACGGCGGCCGCGCAGACAAGGACGCGGTGGAGTCGCTTCGCTCGCTGGTCTCGCTGGTCACGCTGTGCTCGTCGCTGCATGGTTCCTTCACTCATGACGCTCGTGGTTCCTGCGGTCGGAACGGGTCCGAGTGGTCACGGTACGCGGTGAGGAAGCGGTGTGTTCTTCCTTCGGTTGCTTTGCGGGTGCGCGTGAAGGGGGCGTGAAGGGGCCTCAGTCGCTCAGCGAATCGGCCAGCTGCGAGGCCAGTTTCCGGGCCCTGTCCTGCATTTCCTTGCTGTCGGGGACGACGCCGACGGTGGCCGGCTGCTCGGCGTACTCGATGGTCACGATGACGTTCGACGTGCGGAATGCCACAGTCACCGTCCGCTGCTTGGCCGTCGAACCGGAACTGCTCAGCTCGTCGTCGAGGAAGGCCTCGTCGCCGACCTCCTCCAGGACGCGCGGCTGGAGGTCGGTCGGGGTGGCGGAGGCGGATGCCGGGGGCGAGGAGCTGCCGGAGGGGGACGGGGAGCCGCTCGGTGCGGGGGTGGCACCCCCGGCCGGCGTGCTGCCCGGAGTGCTGCCCGGAGTGCTGCCCGGGGTCGCCGACTCGGTGGTGGTCGGCTCGGGCAGGTGGGCCGCCGCCTCCTTCTCCGCGAAGAGCTGCTCGGCCTGGCTGTCGTCGCTGACCGCGTTGTCGTAGGAGACGACCCGCTCGAAGTCGACGAGCAGATGGTCGGTGGCCTGCGGTGCGTCGACCTTCCACTGGCAGCCGACCTTGCGGTCGGTGTCGTACGTGACGGTCGCCTCGCCCTCGTACGCCTTCTCGCGCTGTTCCTCGTCGGTGATCTGCCGGATTCCGGGCAGGAGTTCGTCGAGGGAGCTCTGGCCGACGGCGCCGCAGGGCTCGGGCAGCGTGCGGTACTTGCCCGGCTCGGCGGCGGCCGAGGCCGTGCCCGTGTCGCCCGGGTTGGCATCGTCCGTCGCGCCGTCGTCGCCGGAGCCGCCGGTGCAGCCGGCCAGCAGGGCCGCGAGGAGCGCGGCGATACCGGGTGCGTACGCCTTCCGTTGCACGTGGTGGCCCCTCTCGACGCGGAAATCTGCTTGCCGCCGGGGGGCGGCCGATGAACACAATGTCTATCGCACGCACTGCCGTGGACGCCGGTCCGGATTCCCTTTCGTCGACCTTGGCGCCGGTATTTGCTGTTGAGGACTTCTGTTCGTTTACGGGGGATTGAGGACGCTATGTCGTATGTAGAGGTGCCCGGTGCGAAAGTACCGATCCGGATGTGGACCGACCCGGCCACGGTCGAGGGCTCCGCACTCCAGCAGCTCCAGAACGTCGCCACGCTGCCCTGGATCAAGGGCCTGGCCGTCATGCCCGACGTGCACTACGGCAAGGGTGCGACGGTCGGCTCGGTCATCGCCATGAAGGGCGCGGTGTGCCCGGCGGCGGTGGGCGTCGACATCGGCTGCGGAATGTCGGCGGTGAAGACGTCCCTGACGGCGAACGACCTGCCCGGGGATCTGTCGCGGCTGCGGTCGCGGGTCGAGCAGGTGATTCCGGTCGGGCGGGGGATGCATGACGATCCCGTCGACCCCGGGCGGTTCCACGGGCTGGCCACCGCCGGGTGGGAGGACTTCTGGGGGCGGTTCGACGGGGTGGCGGAGGCGGTCAAGTTCCGTCAGGAGCGGGCCACGAAGCAGATGGGAACGCTCGGATCCGGGAATCACTTTGCAGAAATTTGCATAGATACGCAGGGGTTTGTGTGGCTCATGCTCCACTCCGGCTCCCGGAACATAGGTAAGGAACTGGCCGAGCACCACATCGGCGTGGCCCAGAAGCTCCCGCACAACCAGGGGCTGGTCGACCGCGACCTCGCGGTCTTCGTCGCGGACACCCCGCAGATGGCGGCGTACCGCAACGATCTGTTCTGGGCGCAGGAGTACGCGAAGTACAACCGCTCGATCATGATGGCGCTCCTGAAGGACGTGATCCGCAAGGAGTTCAAGAAGGCCAAGCCGACGTTCGAGCCGGAGATCTCCTGCCATCACAACTACGTGGCGGAGGAGCGGTACGAGGGCATGGACCTGCTCGTGACCCGCAAGGGCGCGATCCGGGCCGGTTCCGGCGAGTACGGGATCATCCCCGGCTCCATGGGCACGGGTTCGTACATCGTGAAGGGCCTCGGCAACGCCAAGTCCTTCAACTCGGCCTCGCACGGGGCGGGCCGGCGCATGAGCCGCAACGCGGCCAAGCGCCGCTTCTCGACGAAGGACCTGGAGGAGCAGACGCGGGGCGTGGAGTGCCGCAAGGACTCCGGCGTCGTGGACGAGATCCCGGGCGCCTACAAGCCGATCGAGCAGGTCATCGACCAGCAGCGGGACCTGGTGGAGGTCGTGGCGAAGCTGAAGCAGGTAGTTTGCGTGAAGGGCTGACACACAAGTGCCCCGGTCAAAACCGGGGCACTTGGTTTCACTTATTCGCTGTCGGGCCGGGGCACTTGCCCACTGCGCAGGCGCCAGAGCCGGAGATTACAGCTTTGGACGGTCCTGCCGAGCGCCACTGCCGCGGCCGTTGGGCTGTTGAGCTTCAGCAGAATTCTGTCTTCGTGGTCAGCCCAGCGGCGTCTCGTGTGAGCGGACCGCATTTCTGCGGGACGCACCCATGCGGTCAGGGACGCGGCTGCAGCCCGTTTGCGGTTCAAGGGACAAGCAGCCCGGGTAGTACAGTTCGGCCGCCAAGCGCTGGGCCACTTCCATCGTGTAGAGGACGTTGTAGATGTCGTCGCGGCTGTTGCGCTTCGGGATGCGATCCGCTCCCGTGACCTCTCTCGCGTAGGTGCAGATGTAGGACGCCATGGCGGTGCTGGCCGTAGTGAGGGAGATGAAGGGGAACCCTTTGCCTGTGAAGCCCACTGAACCGTCGGCGTCGATGACGCCCCGCAGATAGTCCCGGTTGGAAAACTCGGTGCTCGGCGGAGCGATCGTCTTGGACTTGCGGCCGTATGGAAGTCCTAGTTCGCTCAGTTTGGTCCTGGCTTCGAGGGAGCACAGGCTCCAGATGGCCGAGGTGTGTACCTCGGCGAAATTCGTGGGCCGGTCGCGCGTCCTGATGTTGCTGTAGAACGGCGTGAGCTTCTGAAACTCCCTCAGAACCTCGACATCGCGGGCGTTGAGTTCGAGGGTCAACTTGCCCTTCTGCCCGGCACCTCGTTGCAGATGCCCATCCGCCTGCAAGAAGCCGAACATGTACGCGTACTCGGGGACCGTGAGGTCCATGAACTGGTGAGCGCTAGGCTCGCAGTCAGCCACAGGGAAGCCTCTACTTCCTTGTCGGTCAGGCCCTCGGTCGGGACCGGCATCCCGGTCGAGGGCCGTCGTATTGACGATGTGGCGTGAGCCTAGAGCGCCAGTTCAACTGCCGTTCGGGTGATCGAGGATGTTCACTCCTGTGAGTGAGAGCTACTTCGGGGCATGCAGCACCGCGTAGATCATGACGAACGCCACGATGTGGATGCCGAAGAGGAAGTAGGCGAGCCACCACCACATGTGGCGTTCGTTCTTCGTCTCCTGGGTGAGGCGCTGTTGTTCCCGCTCCCGCTGCTGTTCCGGGTCACCTGCGGTGTCCGGCATCACAGGTCCCGGTGGACCTTCGTGTTGGAGGCCTGGGCGCGGGGGCGCAGGACGAGGAGGTCGACGTTGACGTGGCTGGGGCGGGTGACCGCCCAGGTGATCGTGTCGGCGACGTCGTCGGCCGTGAGGGGCTCGGCGACGCCCTCGTAGACCTTGGCCGCCTTGTTCTCGTCGCCGCCGAAGCGGGTCAGGGCGAACTCGTCCGTCCTGACCATGCCGGGGGCGATCTCGATGACGCGGACCGGCCGGCCCACGATCTCCAGGCGCAGCGTCTCGGCGAGGACGTGCGCGCCGTGCTTGGCGGCGACGTAGCCCGCGCCGCCCTCGTAGGTGCCGTGGCCCGCGGTGGAGGAGACGACCACGACCGTGCCGTCGCCGCTCGCGATCAGCTTGGGCAGCAGGGCCTGGGTGAGGTTGAGGGTGCCGATGACGTTCGTCTCGTACATCTGGCGCCAGTCGGCCGGGTCGCCGGTCGCGACCGGGTCGGCGCCGAGTGCGCCGCCCGCGTTGTTGACCAGCACGCCGATCGTCTTGAAGGCCGTGGCGAACTCGTCGACCGCCGCGCGGTCGGTGACGTCGAGGGCGTACGCCGTGGCCTGGTGGCCCGCCTTGGTGATCTCCTCCGCCAGCGCTTCGATGCGGTCCTTGCGGCGGGCGGTGAGGACGACGCGGTAGCCCGCGGCGGCGAGCTGCCTGGCCGTGGCGGCGCCGATTCCGCTGCTCGCACCGGTGACGACGGCGATGCGGGAGGCTGCGGACGGGGCGGCGGTGGCCATGGGAGCTCCTCGGACGTGGTGGGCGGTGCCGGGCCGGCGTCGGCCTGAGGCTTCCGGCCAGGATAGGCGGGCCCCGCGGTGGGAGAATGAGGGCGGGTGATCCCCTGACACTTTCCGGAGGTGGATCATGGGCGAGGCACGTGAGGTCATGGACCGGCTGACCGACGCGGTCACCACGCACGCCGATCTGAAGGTCATCAGCGAGCTGTACGCCGAGGACGCGGTCGCCTTCACCCCCGACGAGGGTGAGCTGCGCGGGCGCGACAGCATCGTCGAGTACTGGCGGACGATGACGGAGGCGGTCCCCGAGGCGACGTTCCAGTCGCTGCACTCCTACGAGGTCGGTGACACGGCCATCGACGAGGGGATCTTCAGCGGGCGGAACACCGGGCCGCTGGAGCTGCCCAACGGCGAGACGCTGCCCCCGACGCAGAAGGAGATCAGGATCCGTGGGGTGGACATCGCCACGGTGAAGGACGGCCGGATCGTCGACTACCGCCTGTATTTCGACGAGATGGACTTCCTGGGGCAGCTGGGGCTGCTGCCCGACGAGCCGTTCTGAGTCCCCGGCCGGTCGATTTCCTCGAGGCCGGTCAGTTTCCTCGCGGGGCGTACATGATCACTGCCATGCCCGCGAGGCAGACGAGTGCGCCCGTGATGTCCCAGCGGTCCGGGCGGTAGCCGTCCGCGACCACGCCCCACAGGATCGAACCGGCGACGAAGATCCCGCCGTACGCGGCGAGGACGCGCCCGAAGTGGGCGTCGGGCTGGAACGTCGCGACGAAGCCGTACGCGCCGAGCGCGAGGACGCCGCCGGCCGCCCACAGCCAGCCCCTGTTCTCGCGCACGCCCTGCCAGACCAGCCATGCGCCGCCGATCTCGAAGAGGGCGGCGACGACGAAGAGGGCGGCGGAGCGGAGCACGAGCATGGTGGCCAGCTTCGCATGCCCGTGCCCTGGCCTCGGTTTCGGCGGGATGGCTCCCGGGCGGCGCGCGGTGCGACGCCCGGTGCTAGTCGGCGGGGCTCTCGGCGTCGTAGCGCTCGCGGGCCTCTTTGACCTCGTCGAAGTGGTTCTCCGCCCAGTCCTTCACGGCGGTCAGCAGCAAGGCCAGGTTGTGGCCCAGGGGGGTGAGTTCGTAGTCGACGCGGACCGGGACGGACGGGGTGACGGTGCGGGTGAGGAGGCCGTCGCGTTCCAGTGAGCGCAGGGTCTGGGTCAGCATCTTGGGGCTGACTCCGGCGATCTTGCGGCCGAGGTCGCTGTAGCGCAGGGGCCCGGGGGCGAGGGCGGACACGACGAGGCTGACCCACTTGTCGCTGATGCGGTCCAGGAGCTGGTTGGTGGGGCAGCTCTTGATGAACGCGTCGTACTCGACGCGGGCCTGTTCGCGGCGCTGGGCCGCGGTCATGGTCGCCATGGCTCACCTCTGGGGTACATACGCACTCCTGGGTAACTACTTACTGAAAGATAGTAACTCTTCCTAGGGTTGTTCGCAGTGATCGGGAGGACATCCCGGATACCGACAATCCAAGGGGAGTGGCTGTGCGTGCTGTCGTGGTGAACTCGTTCGGTGGCCCGGAGGCCGTGCAGGTCGTGGAGGCCGAGGTGCCGGAGCCGGGTGCGCGGAAGGTGCGGATCAAGGTCTCGGCGGCCGCGCTGAACCCCGTGGACGCGGGTGTGCGGGCCGGCGTCTTCGGGGGTGCGGGGAAGAGGATCGGACTCGGCTGGGACGTCGCCGGGACGGTGGACGCGGTGGGTGTGGCCAGTTCGTGGAGTGTCGGGGACGAGGTGGTGGCGCTCGACTACGGCGTGGCCAAGCCGCTGGGCACACACGCCGAGTACGTCGTCGTGGACACGACCGCAGTGGCCCTGGCGCCCGCCACGGTCGATCCCGTCCACGCGGCGACGCTGCCGCTGAACGCGCTGACCGCCGTGCAGGCGCTGGATCTGCTGGAGCTGACGTCGGACCAGTCGCTGCTGGTGACGGGTGCGGCGGGGGCGGTCGGCGGGTACGCCGTCCAACTGGCCGTGCACCGGGGGATAGCGGTGACCGGGCTGGCACGCGAGGGGGACGAGGAGCTCGTGCGGTCCTTGGGGGCCGGGCGGTTCACCGGCGGTGCCGTCGCGGACCGGAGCTTTGACGCGGTGCTGGACGCCGCGGTCCTCGGTGAGCCGGCCCTGGCGTCGGTGCGGGACGGCGGCCGCTACGTCGGTGTCATCCCGCAGGCCCAGCCCGCCTCCGTCCGGGGGGTGCGGACCGATGCGGTCGAGGTCGGTGCCGACGGGGCGCAGCTGGCGGACCTGGTGCGGCTGGTGGACGAGGGGGTGCTGACGACGCGGGTGGCCGAGACGTTCGCTCTGGACGATGCCGTCAAGGCGCATGCCCGGCTGGAGGAGGGCGGCGTGCGGGGGCGCCTGGTGCTCGTGCCCTAACGCCCGGCTCGGGCTCCGGCGGCGTATGCCGCCGGGGGTACTCCCACCGTCGTCGTGAAGTCGCGTACCAAATGGGCCTGGTCGGCGTAGCCGAGGTCGGCGGCGAGGGCGGCCCAGTCGACGTCGCTGCGGCTGCCGGCCTGTTCCAGGGCCTCGTGGATGCGGTAGCGGAGGATGACCCACTTGGGGCTGGCGCCGACATAGGTGGAGAAGAGCCGTTGCAGCGCCCGCACCGACAGTCCTCGCGAGCGGGCGAAGTCGCCGACGCGGCGTACGGTGCGGTCCGCCTGGATGCGCCGGACGAGGTCGATCGCGAGGTCGGCCTGCGGATCCGGGTCGCAGGGCAGGGAGAGCAGGAAGGCATCGAGGGCGGCCACCCGGGCGCGGTCGTCCGCAGGGGTGACGACCGCGCGGGCGGTGTCACCGGTGACCTGCGGGAACACCTCCTGGGCGGGCAGCGTGCGGCCCGTCCACCGGGAGACCGGCACCCCGGGGGCGTACGGCCGGAATCCGCCAGGCCGGAACTTCGCCCCGCAGACCCGGCCCCGGCCGGACAGCTTCCTGGTGTACAGGCCGAGTGCGACGCCGGTGACCTCTCCGTAGGGTGCGTCCTCCTCGTCCGCCCGGTCCCACTGGAAGGTGAGGTTGACGGCGGGGTGCGGGACGATGTGGGAGGCGTAGGGCGCGGGCAGGTCCCAGTCGATGAGCCAGTACCACTCGACGTACCGGCGCAGCGGCTCGGCGGGCTCGTGGCGGCGGAATCGCACGCGGTTCAGCAGCCCGGACGGGTCGACGATCCCGCGGGTGTCGTGGCGGGGTGCCTCCATGGCCGGATCGTACGTCGCGTTTCTTCAAGAAGGGCGGCCCCGAGCGTCCCTACGGTCAGTGCATGGACACCGAGCGCAGTGAAGTGAAGAGCCACACCCTGGGCGATCTTCTGGCGGTGGCGCGTGAGCGGGCCGTTCCTGTGGTCCGGGCGGTTCCCGACGAGGCGCTCTCCGCGCCCACACCGTGTGCCGACTACGACGTGAAGGGCCTGGTCAACCACCTCTTCCAGGTGGTCGTGGAGTTCCAGAAGCTGGCCGCCAAGGGGGAGTCGGACTTCTCCACGACGCCCGACCGGGTCGGCGCGGGACCGGACTGGCGGGAGCGGTTCGCCGAGGAGGCGGACAGACTGGTGGCGGCCTGGTCGGCGCCGGGTGCCGAGGAGGGCACGGCAGGGGCGTGGCAGATGCCCGCGCGGCTGGTCGGCTCGATGGCGTTGCTCGATCTGACCGTGCACGCGTGGGACCTGGCCCGGGCCACGGGCCAGGAGTACCGGGCGGACGACGGGATGGAACCGGTCCTGGAGCAGCTCGCCGGCACGGTCGCCGAGCTGGCCCCGACGGCCCGGTCGACGGGTGTGTTCGCGGAGCCGGTGCCGGTGGCGGAGGGTGCGTCGGCCTTCGAGCGGCTGCTCGGGCAGACCGGCAGGGATCCGTACCGGACGGGATGACCTGTCTGTTGGCCCCCAGGTATGGTTGAAGGGTAAACAACCTGGAGGGTGAGCGAGCATGCAGTTCGGGATCTTCAGCGTCGGCGACGTCACGCCCGACCCGACCACCGGCCGGACGCCGACCGAACGCGAGCGCATCAAGGCCATGGTCGCCATCGCGCTGAAGGCCGAGGAGGCCGGGCTCGACGTCTTCGCCACCGGCGAGCACCACAACCCGCCGTTCGTGCCGTCGTCCCCGACCACCATGCTCGGCCACATCGCCGCCCGCACCGAGCGGCTGATCCTCTCCACCGCCACCACCCTCATCACCACCAACGACCCGGTGAAGATCGCCGAGGACTTCGCGATGCTCCAGCACCTGGCCGACGGCCGGGTGGATCTGATGCTGGGCCGCGGCAACACCGCCCCCGTCTACCCCTGGTTCGGCCAGGACATCCGGCAGGGCATCCCGCTCGCGATCGAGAACTACGCCCTCCTCCACCGGCTGTGGCGCGAGGAGGCCGTCGACTGGGAGGGGAAGTTCCGTACGCCGCTGCAGGGCTTCACCGCCACGCCCCGCCCGCTGGACGGCGTACCGCCGTTCGTCTGGCACGGGTCGATCCGCTCGCCGGAGATCGCCGAGCAGGCCGCGTACTACGGCGACGGCTTCTTCCACAACAACATCTTCTGGCCGGCCGAGCACACCCGGCGCATGGTCGAGCTGTACCGGACGCGGTACGCGCACCACGGGCACGGCACCCCCGAGCAGGCGATCGTCGGGCTCGGCGGGCACGTGTTCATGCGGCGGAACTCGCAGGACGCCGTCCGTGAGTTCCGGCCGTACTTCGACGTCGCGCCGGTGTACGGGCACGGGCCGTCGCTGGAGGACTTCATGGCGCAGACACCGCTGACCGTCGGCTCCCCGCAGCAGGTGATCGAGAAGACGCTGGCCTTCCGTGACTACGCCGGCGACTACCAGCGCCAGCTGTTCCTGGTCGACCACGCCGGGCTGCCGCTGAAGACCGTGCTGGAGCAGATCGACCTGCTGGGCGAGGAGGTCGTACCGGTGCTGCGCAAGGAGTTCGCCAAGGGCCGCCCGGCCCATGTGCCGGACGCCCCGACGCACGCGGCCCGGCTCGCCGCGGCCCGAGGGTGAGAGGACGGTAGTCACCGGGCCCGTGGTTGCGCGCCCCTGGTGAGAGGGCAGTAAGAAGGACGCTCCGGCGCAGCTCATCCGGTCCCGCGGACCCGGCGGCGGGGCACACTGGACGCGTGTCCCAAACAGTGCTGCTCGCCGAAGACGACCGCGCCATCCGCAACGCCCTGGAGCGCGCCCTGACCCTGGAGGGTTACCAGGTCATGGCGGTCGCCGACGGTGTCGAGGCACTGGCGCAGGCCCACCGCAACCGTCCGGACGTCCTCGTCCTGGACGTGATGATGCCCGGCATCGACGGGCTCCAGGTGTGCCGCGTGCTGCGCGCCGAGGGCGACCGGACGCCGATCCTGATGCTGACCGCCCTCGTGGAGACCGCCGACCGGATCGCCGGCCTGGACGCGGGCGCCGACGACTACGTGGTGAAGCCCTTCGACGTGGAGGAGGTCTTCGCCCGGCTGCGCGCCCTGCTGCGCCGCACCAGCCCGGTGGGCGTCGGCGCCGCACCCGCGGCCGAGGCGCCCCGGCCGGTCCCCGAGCGGTTCATCGAGGCGGCCGGCATCCGCATGGACCCGCAGGCGCGCCGGGCCTGGCGGGGCGCCCGCGAGCTGGAGCTGACCCGCACCGAGTTCGAACTGCTGGAGCTGCTGGTCCGCAACGCGGGCATCGTCCTCGACCACTCGACGATCTACGACCGTATCTGGGGCTACGACTTCGGCCCCGGCTCGAAGAACCTCGCCGTCTACGTCGGCTATCTGCGGCGCAAGCTCGACGAGCCGGGCGCGCCGCAGCTGATCCACACGGTGCGTGGCGTGGGTTACGTGCTGCGGGAGGACTGAGTGGGCCGCCTCGGCCGGATGCTGGGCGGGCGGCGGCTGAAGCTGGTCTCGCTGCGCACCACGTTCGCCGTGTCGTTCGCGGCGGTGACGGCGGCCGTGACGATCCTGGTCGGCATCCTGTCGTACAGCGCTGCGGCCCGGCTGGTGCGGGTGGACCAGCAGACCGTGTTCGACGAGGTCGTGCAGGACCTGCGGGGCGAGGTGCGGGAGAACCGCATGACGCCCGGCGACTTCTCGTCCGCCGCGCCGGGCCACGACCTGGTCCGGCCGGCCCGGACGGATGTGCAGGTGCTCGGTCCGGACGGCCATGTCGTCGACCCGGGCAGCCCCGGACTGCCGGTCACCGGCGCCGACGTACGGATCGCCGGGGCCCTGACCTCCGGGCGGGTGGCCGAGCACAAGGACGTCGACGTGGGCGACGACGTCTACCGTGTCGCGACCGTCTCCCTCGGCGGCGGCCGGGGCGCGGTGCAGGTCGCGCAGGAGTTCAGCGACGTCGAGGACCTGCTGCGGGCGCTGCAGCGGCGGACGCTGCTGCTGATGGCCGCCGTGGTGATCGCCGCCGGCCTGTTCGGCTGGTGGCTGGCCCGGCGGATCACGCGCCGCCTGGTCGTCCTGACCGACGCCGCCGAGGACGTCGCCCGCACGCGCCGGCTCGGCATCCAGGTGCCCGTCGCCGGGCACGACGAGGTGGGCCGGCTGGGCCGGGCCTTCGACCGCATGCTGGGGCGGCTCGCCCAGTCCGAGGAGGACCAGCGCCGTCTGGTCCAGGACGCGGGCCATGAGCTCCGTACGCCGCTGACCTCCCTGCGCACGAACATCTCCCTGCTGCGGCGGATCGACGAACTCCCGCCCCGGACCCGTGAGGAACTGGTCGCCGATCTCGGCCAGGAGGCCCGTGAGCTGACCGACCTGGTCAACGAGCTCGTCGACCTCGCGGCCGGGCAGTCCGACACGGAGCCGCCGCGGCGGGTGGACGTCGCCGACCTCGCGGAGGAGGTGGCGGGCCTCGCCCGGCGCCGCAGCGGCCGGCGGATCCTGCTCCGCGCGAGCGGCGACACCACCACCGACGGGCGGCCCGGGATGCTGACCCGGGCGCTGTCCAACCTCGTCGAGAACGCGGTGAAGTTCGACCAGGGCGGCACGACCCCCATCGAGATCGTCGTGGCCGGGCCCGCCCGCCCGGGCACGATCCGCGTGGAGGTCCTCGACCGCGGCCCCGGCATCGCCGACAAGGACCTCGACCGCGTCTTCGACCGCTTCTACCGCGCCGCCGACGCCCGCTCCCTGCCGGGCTCGGGCCTGGGCCTGTCCATCGTCCGGGAAGTGGCCCTCGCACACGGCGGAGCACCGTTCGCGTTCCGCCGGGACGGGGGCGGGACGGTGATCGGGTTCACGGTGGGCGGGGGGCTGGACTGACCCGGGTCGGCTTCGAGCCCCTCGGGACAACGCTTGCAAGTTTGGGGCGGACTGTGCCGAAGTCCATGTGTTACCTAGGAATAACCGCTGGCTGGCCGGGCCACATCACCATGAAAGCGCTGTCACATTTCCGAGGCCGGAGGGCGAATTCCTGTGCTACCGTCCGCTCATGCCTCCAGCTCAACGGCACCCCACGATGGCCGACGTCGCCGAACGGGCCGGGGTCTCCACCTCCACCGTCTCGCGCACACTGCGCGGCCTGTCCACGGTCTCGCCGGAGGTGCGGGCCCGCGTCGAGAAGGCCGCGCGCGAGCTGAACTTCGCCGTGTCCCGGCAGGCCGCGAGCCTGGTCACGGGCCGGACCGGGACGGTGGCGGTGCTGGTCCCGACCCTCAACTCCTGGTTCATGGGGTCCGCCCTGTCCAGCCTGGCCCCGCTGCTGCGGGCGGCCGGCATGCAGCTGAACGTCTACGAGGTCCCGGACCTGGCCGAGCGCACCGCGTTCTTCGAGCACCTCCCGGCACGCCGCAACGCCGACGCGCTCCTGGTGTTCTCCTTCGACCTCACCGACGAGGAGACCGCGCGGCTGGACGACCTCGGCATGCCGGTGATCTACGTCAGCCGGCACGTCGAAGGACGCCCGAGCATCTACGTCGACGACGTGGCCGGTGCCCTGCACGGCACCCGGCACCTGCTCAACCTCGGCCACCGCCGGATCGCCTTCGTCCAGACGGCGGGAGCGAGCGGCTTCTCCTTCAGCTCCAACGAACGGCTGCTGGGCTACCAGCAGGCGCTCACCGAGGCGGGTGTCCCGCTCGACGACGACCTGGTGGTGTCCACGCGGGTCGGCGACAAGCGCGCCGCCGCCGAGGTGCTCGGCATGCTGCTGAGCCTGCGCGAGCCGCCCACCGCCGTCTTCGCCGAGCAGGACGAGGTCGCCGTCGCCCTCATCTGGAACCTGCGCAAGACGCAGATCGCCGTACCCGAGCGGATCTCCGTGCTCGGCTTCGACGACCAGCCGCTGGCCGACTGGTTCGACCTGTCCACGGTCGCCCAGTCACCGTCGGACATGGGACGGCAGGCCGGTGAACTGGCGCTCAAGCTCATCGACGACGACGGGGCGGATCACGAGCGGCACGTCGTCCTGCCGACGTATGTGATCCCGCGGGCGACGACCGCTCCGGCGGCCCGGGCCAGGGGCTGGGACGAGGGGGAGCGGGGCGGCGAGCAGGTGCGCGAGTGACATGCGCGAGTGACATGCGCACCCTTGGAAGAACCGGCTGATCAATCCTCGAGGGCGAAGAACCGCATCGGTGAGTTCGCCTCGAAGCCGATGCGCGGGTACACGGGCGCTCCGGCGGCGGTGGCGTGCAGGGTCGCCCGGGTCAGTCCGGTGGCCCGCCCGCCCTCGTGCAGGGCCTTGCGCGTCACCGCTTCCCCGTATCCCCGGCGCTCCCACGCCGGATCGGTCGCGACGAGCAGCACGAAGAGGCGGCCGTCGGCCTCGACGGTGGCGGCGCAGGTGACGGGAGTGCCGTCGGCGCGCACGCCCAGGTAGGCGTGCACCTGCCTCTTCCACAGCGAGGAGCGGCCGAGACCGTCACGGCCTTCCTCGAGCGGGAAGCCGTAGGCACGGGAGTTGAGGTCGGCGAAGGCGCGCAGCTGCTCGTCCGTCGTCACGCGTACGAACGTCAGGTCGGGGTGGGCGGGTTCGGGGAGGGGCAGCAGGTCCCCCGCCATGCCCGTCCCGGCGAAGGCGTGCACGAGCCCGGCCCGCTCGGCGGCGTCCCCGAGCCCCGCGCGTGCCTCGTCGTCCAGCAGGTCCTCGAAGACCCACAGAAAACCGGGGTGCTCCTTCGCCCGCATGACCTCCGCGACCTCGTCGAGCCGCTGCTTCAGCAGCCCGGCGGTGGTGCCGGGTTCGGTCAGCGTCACGCAGTTCCAGAAGGCGAACCGGCAGTCGGCCCAGCGGACGGCGATCCCCGGCAGATCGCGGACGTCCGCCTGCGGATCCCGGTCGAGCACCATGACCCGCCACACCGTGGCGAGCTGCTCCACCGATTCGATCGCGTCCCTGAGATCGCGCATGACCATTCCCCCCAAGTCGGCAGCAGAGCCCGGGAGTTGCCCGGCCCCGTACACGTACTGCCCTTCCCGGGGCCGGCTCATCCCGCCCGTGTTCTCACCGTCCGGCGGAGCCGTCCTGCTGGGCCCGGCGCCGGGCGGCGGCCACATCGCGCATGGTCTGCAGAAAGCGCCGCACCGTTGCCAGCTCCTCCTCCTCGAAGGACCGCATCTCGCCGACCATCTCGTGGATCAGCGGCCCGAAGAACGACCAGCCCAGGGCGACGGCCTCGTCCTGGACGACCAGCAGCACCCGCCGGCGGTCGCGGGTGTCCCGTTCCCGGCGCACGAGTCCCATCCGCTCGAGCCGGTCGACCAGGGCAGTGGTCGATGCCGAGTTCACACCCAGCTGCGCTCCGAGCCATCCGGGGGTGGCCCGCACGCCCTCCCGGCCGGCGTCCAGCAGGTGGATCAGTGCGCGCACATCCGTGGGATGAAGCCCCTCGCGGCCGGCGAACTCGGCAGCGAGAAGGTCCAGTTCCACGGTGACGGCGCGCAGCAGATGGACCAGTTGAAGACCGGGATCCTGGTCGTCCACGCTCTCACTCCCGTAATATCTCGACAGTCGAGATTATCGATGACCGAGTAATCATAAGGCGGGGGTCCAATGGGTGAGGTGGAGTCCATGGGTGAGACGGGGGGCCATGGTGACGAGGCGGTCTTCTTCGCGGCGTACGACGCCGTCCTGCGGCAGTGGCCCGTCGAGGTCCACAGCGTCGACGTCCCGTCCCCCTACGGCAGCACCCGGGTCCAGGTCTGCGGCCCTGAGGACGGCGTTCCGGTCGTGCTCCTGCCCGGTGGCGGATCGACCTCGGTGGTCTGGTTCGCCACCGTCGCAGCCCTGGCCCCCGCCCATCGGGTGTACGCCGTCGACCTGATGGGCGACATCGGCCGCAGCGTGCACGACGGGGCGCCCCTGCGCGGCGCCGCCGACCTGGTGGCATGGCTCGACGCGCTCTTCGACGGGCTGGACCTGGACGGGGCCCATCTGTGCGGCCACTCCTACGGCGCCTGGATCGCCCTGAACTACGCGCTGCACGCGCCCCACCGGCTCGGCAGACTCGCGCTGCTCGACCCGACCAACTGCTTCGCCGGCATGAGGGCGCGGTACCTCATGCACGGACTGCCGATGCTGCTGAAGCCCACCGTGGAGCGCATACGGGCCTTCCACCGGTGGGAGACCGGCCGCACGCCCGAGGACCCGGTGTGGCGGGCGTTCCTGGACAGCACCGCCAGCGCCCGGCGTTCGAAGGTCGTCACCATGCGACGCCCCAGGGCAGCGCAGTTGAGGGCCTGTACGGTTCCGGCCCTGGTGCTCCTGGCCGAACACAGCCGGGCTCACGACGTGCCACGCACAGCGGCCGCCGCACGCCGGCTCCTGCCCGACGCGAGCGTCGTCATCCTGCCCGGCGCCTCCCACCACTCCATCCCCACCGAGCGGCCTGCCGGACTCAACCGCCTGCTGGCGGAGTTCCTGGCCTGAGGGGGCGACGGCCGGGGCCGTGGGCAGTGGCTGCCGGTCAGTTCGCGAGTTCGCCGCTGAGCGTCTCGTGGATACGGGCACTGGGCTCGTTCAGGCCGATGATCTCGACGGTCTTGCCGCGCTGGGCGTACTTGGTCTCGACGGCGTCCAGGGCGGCGACGGACGAGGCGTCCCAGATGTGCGCGGCGGACAGGTCGATGACGACCCTGTCGGGGTCGGTGGCGTAGTCGAACCGGCCGACGAGGTCGTTGGAGGAGGCGAAGAACAGCTCGCCCGTCACCTGGTAGACGACCGTCGAGCCGTCGGGGTCGGTGACGGCGGTGACGTCGGCGAGGCGGGCGACGCGCTTGGCGAAGACGACCATCGCGGTGACCGAGCCGACGACGACGCCGATGGCGAGGTTGTGGGTGGCGACGACGCACGCGACGGTGACCACCATGACGGTGATCTCCCCGGCCGGCATCCGCCGCAGCGTCTTCGGCGCGATGGAGTGCCAGTCGAAGGTGGCGACCGACACCATGACCATCACCGCGACCAGCGCCGCCATGGGAATGTCGGAGACGACCGGCCCGAAGACGACGCACAGCACCATCAGGAACGCGCCGGCGAGGAAGGTCGACAGGCGGGTGCGGGCGCCGGACACCCGTACGTTGATCATCGTCTGGCCGATCATGGCGCAGCCGCCCATGCCGCCGAAGAACCCGGTGACGATGTTGGCGACGCCTTGTCCGACGGACTCGCGGGTCTTGGAGGAGTGGGTGTCGGTGATGTCGTCGACCAGCTTGGCCGTCATCAGGGACTCCATGAGCCCGACCAGCGCCATGGCGAGCGCGTACGGGGCCACGATCGTCAGCGTTTCCAGGGTGAACGGCACGTCCGGCAGCCCCGGCACGGGGAGGGAGGACGGCAGCTCGCCCTTGTCGCCGACGGTGGGCACGGCGATGCCGGCCGCCAGGGTGATCACCGTCAGGATGACGATGGACACCAGCGGCGCCGGGACCATGGTGGTGATCTTCGGGAAGAACACCATCAGCGCCAGGCCGGCGGCGAGCAGCGGATAGACCGGCCACGGCACGCCGGTCATCTCCGGCACCTGCGCCATGAAGATGAGGATGGCGAGGGAGTTCACGAAGCCGACCATCACCGAGCGCGGCACGAACCGCATCAGCTTGGCCACCCCGAGCGCGCCGAGGACGATCTGGAACACACCGGCCAGGATCACGGCGGCGACGAGGTAGCCGAAGCCGTGGTCGCGGTTCAGGGGAGCGATCACGAGGGCGACGGCGCCGGTGGCGGCGGAGATCATCGCCCGGCGGCCGCCGACGACCGCGATGGTGACGGCCATGGTGAAGGAGGCGAACAGGCCGATCGCCGGGTCGACGCCCGCGATGATCGAGAACGAGATCGCCTCGGGGATCAGGGCGAGCGCGACCACCAGGCCGGCCAGCACCTCGGTGCGCCAGACCTTCGGATCACGCAGCCAGTCGGGCTTGAGGCCGCGCAGCCGGGCGGCGGGGGACAGCAGTACGGAGGAAGACAAGGAAACAGCAACCTGTCGTGCTCGGGCACATCCCCGGACAGGACGAGGCGTGCGGAATACGGGGCGGAAGGCCGGTCAGGCTTCCCGCGATCGGCCCGCTCACGGGCCGGAAGATTCAGGACGGAGCCGACAGACGCGATCGGACGCGCGTCAGGACTCGGGTCGGGAGTCGGGTCGGCGGCGCAGGATCACGGCGGACAGGCGGCGGCGCCGGGCACCACGGACTCACGCACGCTTCTCTCCCGCTGGCTCGAATTCCAGCTCGAAATTCACGAGCCACTGTACAAGCCCGCAGGGCGTGGCTCGCCGTGGAAGACCTGGCGGGTGTGCCACGCGCGGTGAGCCGCGGCGACAGAGCGCACGCCGGGCTGTGGGCCGATGAGTGGGCGGCCGGCCAGGGCTACGACGTACTCGCGGGCGGCGGGGCTGTGGCCGATGAAGCGCTGTGAGACCAGGATGCGCTCATCGTCCCCCACGCCGAGGACGCCCTTGTCGAAGAGCTTGTGATGCAGCGAGCACAGGCACAACCCGTTCTCGATCGCGTCGGGGCCGCCGAAGGCCCACCAGCGCACGTGGGCGGCTTCCAGCCCGACCGGCACCGCGCCGATCCTGCCGTCGTAGCCGCAGAAGGCACACCGGTACTCGTAGGCGGTCAGGACCAGCTCCCGCATCCGCGGGTCCCGCCGCCGGCGCGGCGCGGCCGGCTGCTGGAGCTCGCCCGGTTCCGGTTCCAGGCCGACGGCCTCACACAGTTCGCCGTGGAGAGAGGGCGGGAAGTGCAGGTCGAGCAGTAATCGCGCGACTCTCCCCAGCAGTTCCGGTTCCCGGCGCAGTGCCGCTTTCAGCTCCGGCGTCAACTGCCCGACGGCGCCCGTCTCCCGGAGGTCCCGTACCCCGCTCCCGGGGCTGCCGGGCCCGCGATCGGTGCGCACTTCCCATACGCCGTCGCTGACCAAGTGGTGGAAGGGATAGGCGGGAGTCGTCTTGTTCGGCGGGCCGTACTCGGTCAGGAGCCGCTGCAGATCCTGCTCCACCGCGCTGTAGCGCAGGCCGTCCTCCGCATCCCGCTGGAACCGGCCGAGGGCGTACAGGAGCAGCAGCGGCTTGTGCGGAGCGCGGGTTCCGCTCCTGGTCCACTGCCTCAGGTTCGCGATGCGCTCCAGCCAGTCCATGGCGGCCGATCGTAGACAAGCCCTCCCGCCCCCGGGGAACAGGGGCGGTCAGACATCCGACCGGACGAAGACCGGCTTGAGGTGTTTCTCCGGCAGCGCGGCCGGCAGGTCCTCCCAGTCGATGACGTGGGAGACGACCCGTTCGGGGGCGACCTTGCCGGAGGCGGCGAGAGCGAGGGCGTCGGGGATGTGGGCGCGTACGTTGTCGCGGGCGACGCGCAGGGTGACGCCGGTGAGGTACATGTCGAGCAGGGGCAGCTCGCCGGGGCGGAAGTGGTTTCCGGCGCTCTCGCAGATCCCCTCCGGGGTGAGGCACTTGACGGCCAGGCCGAGCTGGTCGACACGGCCGGTGGCCTCCACGGCGATGTCGAAGCCCTGCGGGACCGCCTCCAGCGTCTCGGCGCTGGCGGCCCCGAACGCGCGGGCCAGTTCGCGGTGTTCGGGGGCGGGGTCGACGTAGAGCACCTCGGAGGCGCCGAGGGCGCGGGCGATGTCGCACACGTAGAGGCCGATGCTTCCGCGGGCGACGACCAGCACCCGCGCTCCGGGCCGGGCCTCGAGGTGGGGTGCGACCAGGCGCCAGGCCAGGGACCAGTTGTCGCTGGCGGAGGCCATGGCGACCGGGTCGAGGCCGGTGGGCAGGGGTACGAGCATGGCGTCGGCGTAGGGCACGCGCACCAGGTCGGAGAAGAGCCCGCCCCAGGTACCGCCGATCGGCGCGCCGTACATCGCCATGTAGGGCACGGCGGTGCAGTGCGCGGTCAGGCCGGCCCGGCAGCGGTCGCAGTCGCCGCAGTTGACGGACCAGGGGACGACCACGAGATCGCCGGGCGCGACGCCGGTGACGGCGTCGCCGGTCTCCACGACCCGGGCGACGCACTCGTGGCCGAGGGCGAAGGGCGGCTCGACGAAGCCGTGCCCGGCGAGGATGGCGGAGTCGACGTCACACGGGGTGGCGGCCACCGGCGCGACGATCGCCTCGCCGTCCGACTGGATCCTGGGGTCGGGTGCTTCTCGCCATGCGACGGTGCGCTTGGCGACGTAGGTCAGTTCACGCATCGGTGCGCTGCCCCTTCGCCAGTGCCACCAGATCGGCGTACCGGACGACGGAACCGCCCGCGCCCCAGGTGCCGTCGGGTTGCTCGTGCACCAGCACCCACACCCGCAGCGTGTCGTCCGGGCCGAGGCCGGCGGCGCCCAGGACGGTCTTGGTCGCCTCCTCGACCAGCCCCGCCTTGCGGCGCTCGGACAGGGCGCCCTGCGGGACGACGACCTCCACCAGGAAGCGCGGTTCGTCGTCCTCGGCGGTGGTCTGGGCGCCCTCGGGCAGTTCGACGAGGTAGCTCCACGCCTGAGCGCGGAAGAAGGCGGTGTCGGGCGCGCCCTCCCAGCGCAGCAGCACGGCGGCCAGGTCGCGCTGGACGGTCGTGCGCCCCTGATCGGTGAGGGCACCGGTCGGGACGGTCAGCCTGATCATCGGCATGGCAGCTCCTCGAATCGTCGACAGCCACTGTTCGTCGGCGCCCACGGTTCGCCGACGGTCTCTGTCTATGACAGTCGTTATAACGAGTGGCCACGGTAGACTATGACGGCCGTTATAGCCAGAGGGGATGTGCACAAGTGGCCGAGCGAAGTGCGCCGTCGCGTGAGCGGATCGTGGCCGGGGCCGCCGACATGATCAGTCGGCGCGGTCTGAGCGCCACGAGCATCCGGGAGATGGCCAAGCACGCCAAGGCGCCGCTCGGCTCGACGTACCACTACTTTCCCGAGGGCAAGCAGCAGCTGGCCACCGAAGCCGTCCGGTACACGGGCGAATGGGTCGCCCGCAGCCTGCGCAAGGAGCTGGAGTCGGGGCCCGTCGAAGGGCTACGAGCGTTCCTCGCCCTGTGGCGCAGGATCGTCGTCGAGAGCGACTTCCACGCCGGTTGCCCCGTGCTGGCCGTGGCCATCGAAGAGCCTCCGGCCGACGAGATCCCGCCCGCTGTGGCTGCCGCGGCAGAGGTGTTCGCCCAGTGGGAGGCCCTGCTGGCCGCCTCGCTGCGCGAGCACGGCACCGAGGCGGAACAGGCCGCGCAGCTCGCGACACTCGTCGTGGCGGCCGTCGAGGGCACGGTCGCCATGTGCCGCGCCAAGCGCAGCGCGCAGCCGCTCGACGACACCGCGGAACAGTTGCAGGCACTCATCGCCGGCGCGATCAAGCGCTGACCGGCCCGGGTCGGGTACCGAGTGCGGCGCGGACGGCCTCGGCCTTCTCCTCGGTGAACACGCCGGTGTCGAGGAGGGAGAGGATGGACAGCACGCCGCCGCGCGATCCCCAGCTGCCCTCGTCGATCACGCGGAACGTGACCCACCAGGCCGGTGAAGGCTCGGGGAGCCCGCAGGCGTCGGCCATCGCGGCCAGGACGCGTTCGATGACCTCGGCCCGGACCTCCTGGCGCCAGTCCCCGTCCATCACCGTCACGTCGATCACCATGACGTTGGCGTCGGCGTCGGCGTCGGTATCCGGGTCCGGGCGGATGTCGGCGAGGAGGCGCCCGCCGATGGCCATCATGCCGGCCGCGCGCTCGACGAAGTGCACCTGGAACCCGGCCCGCGCGGCCGGGGCGAACCGCCCGACCTCCGGCACGAGCACCGCGTCCGTCAGCGTCTCGGCCAGCGTTCGGCGCTGCTCCCGGCTCAGGCGGCCCTCCGGGGCGTTCACCGTGATGATCGTCATGACGTCCTCCTATGACAGTCGTTATAGACGGCGGTCAGGCTACACCCGCCTATAACGACTGTCATAACGGTCCGGGCGGGACGCCGTCGTCTCGCCTCGGCCGAGGCAGGTCGGTGGTGGCGACGACCTCTTCACGCGCTCCTCGGCCGCCTTGATCGCAAGGGTCGGGGAAACGGGCGCCTCCCGGCTGGCGTGGCTGTCGTGGTTCGAGGTCGGCCACACGCTCGCGTTGGGCGAGCGGCCCTGAGAAGGTGATCTACCGCACGCTCTTGCGGCCGATCTGCGCGAAGAAGGAGATCGCCCTCGTGCTCCGTACGCGACCGCGCCTCATCCTGCGGGCGTTCGTATGGTTTGCCACTGGAAGGACACCTACGGGATCGGGGGCTTCACAGATCGTCACCGAGTGGGTGAAGAGGCGCGTGGTCGCACGCCTTACGCAGAGATGGCTTGAAGGGGACGTCGGCGCAAGCTCGTTTCGGCCGCCACTCCGTCGACTGCGTGGCGGTATCGGGACCTCAGTTCGGGAGTCGGCCCGGATGGTCGGTAGCGACAGTAGCTATCTGCTGGGGCACTCACCACGAACGGGGGAGAACATCTCGATCATGCATGAGACCGAACTCATGGCCGTGGCAACCGGTGCGGCCGGCACGCTCGTTGCCGCCATCGCCGCCTCGGGTGCCGAGAAGGTACGGGTCACAGTTGCACATTTCTTCCGCCGTGCCACCCCGGAGCAGCAGAGAGCAGCCGCGCAGGCTGTGGATGAAACCGCCGCCCAACTCGCCTCGCCGGGTGCTGACACTCTGGCCATGGCGACGAACGCGTGGGCAGAACTCATCGCGTCGTACCTCGCTGAGCACCGCGACGCTTTGAGTGAGGTCGACGAACTGGCCGGGCCTGCCACCTCGAAGGTGTGGAACGAGTACAACACCGGCACAGGAACGTTCATCGGCGGTGACGTTCAGGGCGACATGACCTTCAACTATGGCGGGGCGTCACATGGGGGACGCTGAGCACCGAGAACAGCACAACGGCTCCGGCACGTTCGTGGGCGGCAATGTCCACGGCGGCATATGGCAGATCTTTCTCCCGCCCTACAGCAAGAAGCCCTCCAACAATCGACCATCGCCGGAACGACGTCCAGATCAGGACGACGACGAGACTGACGACTACGAGGACCTCGCAGCCCCCTGATTGCCTCGGCCATGATCGCCGCCACGACGGGCTTAGCCGTCGTTTACGAGGTCATGGGGCGACCCTTGTCCGACGGTGCGTCGCCCCCTGGCATCGCTGAACGCATCATCGGCGGGTTGATTTTTGCCTACGGCTGCTTGGCTGCCATCGCCACGTTCTGCGCTCGTCTGGCCCAAGTCTTTGAACTCTGGTCCGAGCAATGCGCCATCACGGCCACGCAGACACGGGGCCGATTGGTTGCCCCTCCCCCTGCACTCATGGCACGCGTCATGGCGGGGGCGTCTGCAGCCATCGCTGCCGTGGCTGAGGTCCTGGCGTCTCTCTACGGCTGGCGGTCCTTCGGAGGGGAAGTCTCACGACGCGCACACCTCGCCCGGCTGAATGCGGCCGCCAACGCCATGACGGCCCGTGCTGCAGCTAAGAGGTCCACCACATAGGCTGCGTTTGCCCGGGCCACAGCCTCACCCAGAGCCGAAGCCGTCTTGTCGGCCGTGGCTTATGTGGCTGCCTTTGACTTTCGCCTCCGACCACACTGCCTCCATCCGCGCCGGCACCACCACCATGCCGAACACGCGGCATCTCCTGGCAGGTCAGCGGCCCTTGACTGAGCCAGGAGACGGTCCGCGAGGGCCGGCAGGATGCGCTGATAGCCCAGCGACGGCACTGACCAGGAAAGGCCCTCAAGCCACACCGGCACCTGCGACTTCGGCTTAGCCGAATCCCGTGGGCGCAGACGGCCCGCCCGCATCCCGCGGAGCCGGGACGTCCTCCGTGTCGGCGGTGCCGCCGTCATCCGGAGCCAGCACCGTATCGACCCCCCTGCGGGCGATCGACCACCCTCCCCTTCCTGCTCGGCCGCGGTCAGCTAGGCCAGGCCACGACTCCCACGGAATCACTGCCCATATGCCTGACCAGCGAAAAAGCCGACCTCAAGGCCGGAAAACATCTTAGTACTCCAGCTGTAGATCGTGATCTTGCTGGTCGGGCTGGGAAGCTTACGAACCGGCCGTGCTCTCCGACCGGTTGCCCCGGGCAAGGGTCGAGGCGCTCAGGCGGCTGGTGGCAAGGGCAGTTCGACCCGGAGCTCAACCTGGGGCGGCGTGGACCGCGCACCGGTGGCTCGCGAGGCCCCGCTTCGTCGACTCGGTCGAGCGGCTGGGCACCCCCTTCGATGCCCACGACCTGTCCGCATCCCTACGCCGCGCCGCCTCCGCCGACCAGGCTTCGATCCCACCCGCACCGGCCTCGCCGCCACCACCACGGACCTGTACACCACCCCGCTCGACCTGCTGTGGATCTCGGACGACATCCTCGCTGACTGGCGATGCTGACCCGCCTGCCAGGCCAGCGGCACAAAATCCCAGGTCGGAAGCAATTCGACCTGGGATTCTTTAGCTGAGCACCCTGGCCTACGGTGCCGACAACCTGCGCGAGTTGTCACTCAGTTACGGCGACGCCTGTGTTTTGGCCAGCGGAAATCCACCACTGTCCTTCCCTCTTCACCAGCACCCACGTTCCTACATTGGCACGCTTGTGTTCTGACACGACGATGGGCTGCCGGAAGAAGACCACGGCGACGTCCGGGGTCGGGAAGGTGATGCGCTCGATCTCGTACCAGGTACTGATTCCCTCTGCATGCCCGGTCAGGCGCTCGCTGTGATACGCGTGAATCTTCTCCCAGCCATAGAACCGCGTACCGTTCACTGCCGTGAAGACGATATCCGCGGTGAACCGCTCGTCGAACTTCGCGGCGTCATGCTCAGCGAAAGCTGACCCTAAATCAGCGAAAATTTTCTCAATAAGGCGTATATCATCCTCATTGGTCTGAAATCCCTGAGTGTCTGGACGATCGGTCACTCTTCGCTCCCTTGTTGAGACGGGTAAGGCCACCGTTGATCATCGTGAGTTGTGTGGACTGACGAAGAGACGGTGGCCGCGGCTCACAGCATAGATCCCGGCCGTTGGCGGAAGGCGTTCGAGGGGGCCATGGGCCGTATCTCGGGCCGGTTCGCCCGGGTCGAACCCCGGCTGCGGGCCCGGCGATTGGTAATGGGGCTGCTGTCAGAGCTGCCGCGCAAAAACTGCTGGACGATTGCGGAGTGGGCCGGGGAGAAGACTCCGCATGGCATGCAGCATCTGCTGTGCCGGGCGTCCTGGGACGCCGATGCTGTGCGTGACGATGTGCGCGAGTATGTCGTCGAGCATCTCCGTGACGATGCGGCAGTGCTGGTCATGGACGAGACCGGCGACGTGAAGAAGGGCACCCGCACCGTCGGTGTCCAACGCCAGTACACCGGCACTGCCGGCTGGATCGAGAACTCCCAGGTCGCCGTCTATCTTGTCTATGCGGGCGAGCGAGGGCACGCGACGGTGGACCGGGAGTTGTACGTCCCGCGCTCGTGGACCTCAGACCCGGATCGTTGCCGGGCGGCCGGGCTGAGCGAGGACACGGTGTTCGCGACCAAGCCGGAGCCGGCCCGCACCGACGACGAGGTCTACGGCTCCAATCCGAAGCTGAGGGCGGCCCTGGAAAAGCGCGGTCTGGGCTACGTCCTCGCGGTGGCCTGTTCAGCCGAAGTGCTCACCGGCGCGGGAAAGTTCCGCGCCGACACGCTGGCCGGGAAACTCCCGAAGCGGGCCTGGCAGAAACTATCCGCCGGACGCGGCGCGAAGGGACACCGCTACTACGACTGGGCCGTCATCGACCTCACCGATCCGGCACCGGGCCACCGTCACCTGCTGATCCGACGCAACCGCACTACCGGCGAACTTGCCTACTACCGCTGCCATTCCACCGGGCCAGTCCCGTTGCACACCCTGGTCCGAACGGCCGGATCCAGATGGCGGGTGGAGGAGACCTTCCAGACCGAGAAGGGCCTGGCCGGACTCGATGAACACCAGGTCCGCCGCTACCCGTCCTGGAGCCGTTGGGTCACCCTCGCCATGCTCGCTCACGCCTTCCTCACTGTCGTCCGCGCAGACGAACACGCACGCCACGCCGGACCGGACGATCTGGCCCCGCTGACATGCATCGAGATCCAGCACCTGTTTCTCGCGGTCACCGTCCGACCGCTGAACGACCTCGCCCACCGACTCAGCTGGTCCCACTGGCGACGCCGCCACCAGGCACGATCACAGAGCAGCCACTACCGCCGACAAGCCGCAACCCAGACATGAAGATCACGAACTACAGCTGGAGTATTAGGGCGTGGAGCCAACGCTTGTTTTTGCTTCACGAGGCGGCCGCTGGCTTGAGCAACGGAAGGGGCTCCACGACGAAGCTACGCCGTCGGTGGCTCGGGGATGCGCCAGGTGATGCGGAACCGTTGATCCGGCGGAAGCCCGAACCTGCCCACCGGGCCGATCTCCTTGATGAGATAGCCAAAGATCTGATGGTGGGCCTCCTCGGAGAGTTCATGCCAGGTCTCCGGCGTCGCGGTCATGACCTCCCGCATCAAGGACATGTCCGATTCGGCGCGCAGCATCTCGATACGGTCCTCACGATCCATGGTCTCGTCAGCATGCATGGCGCTGATCGACCGCTGAAGGAGGTTCGGCTCGACCGCCAGGCGCTGGAGTATCCGGTCGCAGCCATAGCGGAAGGCCGTATGCATCTCGACCGCTTCTTGGTCCGGATAGTGGTAGCCGAAGGGGCTGCCCTCCTCGGCGCCCAGGTAGTCGCCCTTCAGGGTTCGTAAGAGGGCGCGTAGAGCAAACTCGGCACCGTTCTCCTCGATGAGGCGGACACCGACCTGCACCCATTCGTCCTCTGAAATCACAGGCTCGTGCGGCACCGCGAGCGAGGGGGCGATCTCAATGGCATTGAACGGGTTGATCATCATGCCGACCACCGCCTCAGCGGTCCACTGCCCGTCATCCGTGCCCCACCCCTGTGACAGCGCCAGTTCCCGGGCGGACTTCATGCCACCCGGTTCTCCCTCCCGCACTGCGCGCCATAGGGGCAGGAAACGCGCCACCTCGGCCGTCGGGTCTCGAGGTGGATCGACGCAGGCGGCGGCGAGCACCGCCACGATCGACTGCACGGTCTCCCAGCGCGGGACATTCAGTCCCTTTAGGGTCGTACGGACTCCCTCATGGCTGACGACCGCCGGGTGGTCGCCCTCAGCGATCAGGGCGCTTACCTTTCGCATGCCGGGGCGGCCCGCCGCCCGGTGGAGCTCTTCGAGGGCGCGTACCAGCTCTTGGTGGGCTTCGTTCGGAAGAGAGGCGGTGTTGGGCGTCATGAAACGACAGATCCTTTCGGCCTTTCAGGTGGCGGCCCGTATGTCCGCCAGATAGCGCCAAGAGCGTAAAAGGCGCAGGCAGAGTGCCACATGCCAGATTGCGCCAACTTCCCTGTCCCGGCGTCAAACGGTGACAAGTAATCGGAGAGGGCCCCGAGCATGGAGACAGCGTCGTGAGCGAACTGGCGCCGTTTCTACAGGAGTTGCCCCGTGCACATCCCTAACTATGCCTATGCCGTGATCCGGTCCGCACTGCCGACTGTCCCTACCTCCCGCCAGGTGGGGGCGCTGGATTGCTGCCTCTGCGACAAGCCCTTTGAAGATCGGCCGCCCGTACCGCTCGGGCCGACTCCCGAGTCGGGACTGTTCGGCTGCCGTCCCTGTCTAACCCGGTTGGTCGCGCGGGCGCGGCGGGCCCGTGACGCCGCGCTGACCCAGAACGCCGAGCGGGCTCGAACGGAGTTCGCAGCCTGGCTGCCGGTGCGTGAGCGGCATCTCGCCCGGCTCGACAGCGCGCGGCAGGCCGCGGAGGCCGTGGCCGGGCTGGCCCGGGACGGTGACACCGAGCCGCTGCGGGTGGCCTGGCTGCTGGTCTCGCTGGAGTCGGCGTACGCCTGGATCCCGGAGGCGCCGGAGCCACCCACCTCTGAGGAGCGCGAAGACTCAGATCTGAAGGACGAGGCGTTCCGGCTCGACCTGGCGATGATCACAGCACGGGAGGCGGTGGCGGAGCGGCTCGCCTATCACCTCATCAACGAGGCGCAGCCTGAGGAACCGGAGATGTGCGAGGAGATCGGATGCCCGGAAGGCTGCTCGGGACGCCATGACTCCTCTCACATCGACTGCGGACCGGACGCCGTCTTCGAGGATCTGGCGAAGCAAGGAATCACCGTGGAGCAGCCGGAGCCCGAACCTCTGTCGCCTCGGCTCAAGGCTCTCTTGGGAAGGACCGAGGCCGAGGAGAAGCACTTGCCGCTTCCGGGCATTGAGGAGCAGGCCCCAGCTGTCCTGGCGCACTTCGGTATCGACGCCGAGGATACGGATGCCCTTGTAAGCGCGGCAGCGGTCGGGCTGGTGGCCGACGCCTGGCGCGAGGGGCCGCTGGACATGATCCACGCGGCCGACGACGGGCCAAGTGACGGTGAGATCTTCGCGCAGAGTATCGATCTATACCGCAGGGCTCGCGCCGCGCTGCTGGCCGCACGGGACGACGGGCCCGAGATGCTGCTCGCGTTCGTGGCCGTCGCCTCGGACGTGGATCTTCCGTGGGCCGGCGGTTCGCGCTTCGCGCTTCGGACGGTGTCCGAACCCGTGGCGGAGTTTGTCCAGCATGTCGACGACCGGGTCTGGTTCACCACGGAAGTGATGCGCGAACAGGGCTGGCGCGCGGGGTTGCTGCACAGAGCCACTTCGGCTGCGTTCAAGGTTCCTACCCACTTCGGTATGCCGGGCTGGCCCGGCGCCGTCTCCTCAGCAATGGAGCGTCTCGCCGTGCTGGACAGGTCGGACGCTCCCGAGGCGCTGACAGATCTCGCGGCGGCAAAAGCCGCATTGCTCGAAGCGCCCGACCGGCTGGGGGCAGACGCCCTCGACTGGATTTCCCGCCAGGCCCTACTCGGCTAATACGCCACCCGGCCTGCCCGTCCGCTAACGGTCGGGCTCGGGAAAGCCCTCGCACCAGGGCATACCTTCATTACGTCCGGCTCGCGGAGAGTCGGTGGGCGGCGTTTTCCTGCGGGCCCCGGCACCCGAGGAAGCCGCACATGGGCGTAGTTTCACTCAACTCCGCATACTCGCATTAGTGGTCACCAGGTATGTGACCTGAAGTGCCAGCCGGGGCGGCGCGAGGTATCGACATGTCCAGAAGTACCAGTGAATTGCTGGCCCGCATCCCTGTTCCGTTCGTGAGTGAGCTCAGGCGTGCTACATGCTCAGAACAGCAGCGCAGAGCTTTGCCGGGACGCCGGCTCGATGAGTTCCAAGAACCGCGCACATACCAGGCACACCATCTGACCACCGTTGCCAAAGTCGTCATCACCGGCAACCGTTCGGGAAGCTGGAACGGCGAATGGCGTCCTTCGCCCGCGCAGGTCGGTTTCCCTAGTGTCGTCAGGCGTGTTGCCGGTGACCACGTCCACGTCCGGTTCGGTCGCCCGGTTCTGCAGATGCCCGAGCGCCGCGAGGCGACCCAGCAGAAGGTAGAGGCCCCCCGGTGAAGTGGGACGAAGTGACCCTCGTCATCCTCGCCGCGTTCGGCTGCGTCACGCTACTGCTGGCGCAGATCAGCGAAGTGCTCTCGAGGCTGCCACAAATCATCCGCGCGTGGCGGCAGGTCCGACACGAACTGAGCGCTGGCGTCGTTGAGGACCATACATCCAGAGAGCCCGGAGCAGGGCAAGACGAGGGTTGATCCTGTCAGCGGCACCGCTGCTGAGCGCCGCTTTAGCGGTCGTCTCAACTGACTTGATCACTAGGCTGTCCCGTCGTGATGTCGTGAGTGGGACGTCTGGTTCCGGACGGGTGGTAGTTGTTTCAGCGGGTGGTCCCGGCTGCTCCGGTGCGCCCGCAGGGCGGTGGTCGACCGCGGTGCGGTGATCGCGAAGTGCTGGCTGCGATCGTATGCGTGGCCACGACGGGCTGTACCTGGCGGCGACTGCCGCCGGTCTTCGGTCCGTCCGGACGGACCGCACACCGTCGGTTCACCTAGTGGGGCCAGGCCAGGGTGTGGGGCAAGCCCCACCGCATGGTCCTGGACGCTCGGCGCCCGCGGGCAGTTGGACTGGTCGCGGTGCGCGATCGACCTGACGTCCCCTCTCAGCACATGACAAAGGCGGGGTCCGAAAACCCCGCCCGAAACCACCGAAACCCCAGCTCAGGGCCAAACCAAGCAATACGGCTGATGCCCCGCCTCATGCAACCGATGCGAGAAGTCCTGCCACTCGTGCAGCAGCTGGTACACGTTGAACGCGTCCCGAGGGCCGCCCCGGTCCGGGACCGTCGACCAGATGAAGGCCGCCGCGCCCACCGACTCCTCGCCGATGCCCCGCAGGGGGTCGACGACGGTCATCGGGAGTTTCACGACCGCGTAGTCGGGGTGCAGGACGACCAGTTCCAGGGGCGGCACCTTGTGCAGGGGAATGCCCTCGATGCCCGTGAGGACCATCGCCGCCATGGTCTCCGGCTTGATCTTCGTGAACATGCCGTTCATGCCGAGCTCGTCGCCGCCGAGTTCCTCGGGGCGCATCGAGATCGGGACGCGGGCCGCGGTCGCGCCGTCGGGCGCGCCGAAGTACTTGTACGTCACCCCCACCCGACCACCATTCCTGCTCCCCGTCCGAAGATCGTCCATTCGGCGTTCAGTACGGCGGTCGAGCCGGTCCGGTTCACTCGGCAGCCCCTGCGTCTGACGTGCTTCCTGCGTGTCCTCCGCTTCGCGCCGGTGCCTTCCCCGCCGGGCACGTCGAGGACCCAGGTCATCAGTCCCCTCGCCCAGTCCGCCACCGCGATGCATATCTCCACCCGACTGCTTTTCTAGGACGCGTCGCCCCCGCCGCGCAACCCGATCATCGTGTCAGTGACCTCCCCCGCGGCCGCTCGCCGAAACGTGCGCTGAAACATCTGCCCGCGGGATCTTCGCAGCCTCCGACCACTCCGGGCCGTTTGAGCTGTGTGTATCACGCCCCAGTCTCGCAGACGACAGAGGTTCGGGGACCGGTTGCAGGGCACTGTCCTACCCTGAACAGGTCACACGCACCCGGATCCCGACGGCGTCGGAGAAGGTCGGAGAAGTCGCAGGTCATGAGCGAACTGGCATATCCGTATGAAGCACCGGCCTCGCAGGCTCTGTTCGACCGTGCGGCGGCCGTCACACCCGGCGGCGTGAACTCGCCGGTGCGGGCCTTCCGCGCCGTCGGCGGCACACCGCGGTTCATGGTGTCCGGCAAGGGGCCGTATCTGACCGATGCCGACGGGCGGGAGTACGTCGACCTCGTGTGCTCCTGGGGGCCCATGATCCTCGGGCACTCGCACCCCGAGGTCATCG
Source organism: Streptomyces sp. NPDC016851 (assembly GCF_055562795.1). Taxonomy (NCBI): domain Bacteria; kingdom Bacillati; phylum Actinomycetota; class Actinomycetes; order Kitasatosporales; family Streptomycetaceae; genus Streptomyces; species Streptomyces sp. NPDC016851. The sequence continues at coordinate 463,748 of NZ_JBVHEP010000003.1, read as the reverse complement.
CCGCCGTGCAGGACGCCGTCGCCCGCGGGACGTCCTTCGGCACGCCCGGTGAGGGCGAGGTCGCGCTCGCCGAGGAGATCGTCGCCCGGGTGGAGCCGGTCGAGCAGGTGCGGCTCGTGTCCAGCGGGACCGAGGCGACCATGTCCGCGATCCGGCTCGCCCGCGGGTTCACGCAGCGCAGCAAGGTGGTCAAGTTCGCCGGGTGCTACCACGGGCACGTCGACTCGCTGCTCGCCGCCGCGGGCAGCGGCGTCGCGACCTTCGCGCTGCCCGACACCCCCGGCGTCACCGGCGCCCAGGCCGGCGACACCATCGTCCTGCCGTACAACGACCTCGACGCCGTGCGCGCCGCCTTCGCCGCCCACCCCGGCGAGATCGCCTGCGTGATCACCGAGGCCTCCCCGGGCAACATGGGCGTCGTCCCGCCCGCGGACGGCTTCAACCAGGGCCTGAAGGACCTCTGCGCCGAGAACGGCGCCCTGTACATCTCCGACGAGGTCATGACCGGGTTCCGGACCAGCCGTGCCGGGTGGTACGGGGTCGACGGGGTCCGGCCCGACCTGATGACCTTCGGCAAGGTCATGGGTGGCGGCTTCCCGGCCGCGGCCTTCGGCGGGCGTGCGGATGTGATGGCTCATCTCGCTCCGGCCGGGCCCGTCTACCAGGCCGGCACCCTCTCCGGGAACCCCGTCGCCACCGCGGCCGGGCTCGCCCAGCTGCGCCTCCTCGACGACGCCGCCTACGACAAGGTCGACGCGGTGTCGCAGCAGATCCGGGGGCTCGTCACCGAGGCGCTGACCAAGGAGGGCGTCGCGCACACGCTGCAGAACGCCTCCAACATGTTCTCCGTGTTCTTCACCGACCGACCCGTGCGCAACTACGAGGACGCCAAGACGCAGGAGTCCTTCCGCTTCACCGCCTTCTTCCACTCGCTGCTCGCGAGCGGCGTCTACCTGCCGCCGTCGTCCTTCGAGTCCTGGTTCGTCTCCACCGCGCACGACGAGCGGGCCGTGCAGCGGATCGCCGACGCCCTCCCGGCTGCGGCCCGAGCCGCCGCGGAGGCCACGGCATGAGTGACCACAAGAGCAGCGACCTCACCGTCGTCCACGTCATGCGGCACGGCGAGGTCGCCAACCCGGACGGCATCCTCTACGGGCGGCTGCCCGGCTACCACCTCTCCGAGCTGGGCCGGCGCATGGCCGACCGGGTCGCCGAGCACCTCGCGACCCGCGATGTGACGTACGTCGTGGCCTCGCCGCTGGAGCGGGCGCAGGAGACGGCGGAGCCGATCGCCAAGGCGCACGGTCTCGACCTCGCCACCGACGAGCGGCTGATCGAGGCCGGCAACATCTTCCAGGGCAAGACGTTCGGCGTCGGGGACGGCGCGCTGCGCAGGCCCGGCAACTGGAAGCACCTGGTCAATCCGTTCCGGCCGTCCTGGGGCGAGCCGTACGTCGACCAGGTCGTGCGGATGATGAACGCGCTGAGCGCCGCGAAGGACCGGGCCCGGGGCCACGAGGCCGTCGTGGTCAGCCACCAGCTGCCGATCTGGATCGTCCGCTCGTACGTCGAGCGGCGGCGGCTCTGGCACGATCCGCGCAAGCGGCAGTGCACGCTCGCCTCGCTGACGACCTTCACGTACCGGGGCGACAGGATCGTTTCCGTCGGCTACACCGAGCCGGCCCGCGATCTCGTCCCGGCGCATCTCCTCGCCGGTGCCAAGCCGGTGAAGGGGAAGGCCAAGGCGTTCGGCGCGTAGATCCTTTCTGTTCGCTTCTGACGGCCTCGTTACGGAATCTGCAAATATCGACGGAACCTCCCCGTTCGTCACGTCCTCTGACTGGTTGACCACCAGAGAACGTGATGAACGGGGATGCAATGCGCCCTTACTCCCGCAGGGGAATGCTCGGAATCGGCGCGGGGGCCGCGGCCGCCGTCTCGCTCGCCGGGTGCGGCGGACTCACCGGGTCAGATGACTCCGGCCATGCCGACGGTTCCGGAGACTCCGCACAAGGCGGATCGAAGCCGAAGCCGGCCGCCCGGCCCATCGGCGACGGCTCCACCGCCTACACCGGCAAGCAGCCCCACCAGCCCGCGAAGCCCGAGCCGCTGGAGCCGGGGCAGACCCCGCCGCAGTTCGTGGTGTTCTCCTGGGACGGCGCCGGCGAGGTCGGCAACGGACTCTTCCCGCGCTTCCTGGACCTCGCCAAGGAGCACGGCGCGAGCATGACCTTCTTCCTGTCCGGGCTGTATCTGCTGCCCGAGTCGAAGAAGCGCCTCTACGACCCGCCGAACAACCCGCGCGGCGCCTCCGACATCGGTTACCTCACCGACGAGCACGTCAAGGAGACGCTGAAGAACGTCCGCCGGGCCTGGCTGGAGGGCCACGAGATCGGCACGCACTTCAACGGGCACTTCTGCGGCGAGGCCTACGGCTCGGTCAAGAACTGGACGCCCCGGCAGTGGCGCAGCGAGATCGACCAGGCGAAGTCCTTCGTGAAGGAATGGCGCACCAACACCGGCTGGACCGACATGCCGTCACTGCCGTTCGACTACGACAAGGAGCTCGTCGGCGGCCGTACGCCCTGTCTGCTCGGCCAGGACAACCTGCTGCCCACCGCCCGCGAGCTGGGCTGGCGCTACGACGCCTCCTCGCCCGGCGGCCTGCAGGTCTGGCCGCGCAAGCGCCAGGGCATATGGGACCTGCCCCTGCAGCAGATACCTTTCCCCGGGCGTGGCTTCGAGGTCCTGTCGATGGACTACAACATGCTCGCCAACCAGTCCCTCAACTCCACGAAGGCCCCGGCGCACAACTACCCGGGCTGGCGGCAGCAGTCGGCACAGGCGTACATCCAGGGATTCAAGCGGGCATACGAGACGAATCGGGCGCCACTCTTCATCGGCAACCACTTCGAGCAGTGGAACGGCGGCATCTACATGGACGCCGTCGAGGAGGCCTTCAAGCACATCGCGCGCGAGAAGGAGAAGGGCGCGGATGTGCGCCTCGTCTCCTTCCGGCAGTTCGTCGACTGGCTGGACGTGCAGAAGCCCGAGGTGCTCGAAAGGTTCCGCACGCTGGAGGTCGGGCAGCAACCGGCCGGTGGGTGGAAGGGATTCGTCGAGAAGACGCCGGGAGGTGCCGGTACGCCCTCCCGAAACGCCGCCTGATATGCGGTTTTCCGCCCGCAAGGGGGGTGGGCGAGAGCCCCGGAACGGACATGCGAAACTTTTCACATGAGTGCCGCCAGCCGCGCCCCCCTGCGCTCGAACCGCTCGAACCGCACGGCCCCCGCGAACCGGGTCCGCCGCCGCGCCGCCCTGACCGCCGGTGCCGCCGTGGCTGCGCTGCTCGTCACCGCGTGCGGCTCCGGCGGCACCTCCGGCGGGGGCGGCAACACCAACTTCGTCACCGGCACCGACGGCATCGCCACGGTCGCCCAGGGCGAGCGCACCCCGGCTCCCGACCTGTCCGGCAAGACCATCGCCGGCAAGACCCTCGACGTCGCCGACTACAAGGGCAAGGTCGTCGTCCTCAACGTGTGGGGATCCTGGTGCAACCCCTGCCGCGCCGAGGCCAAGTACTTCGCGAAGGTCTCCAAGGAGTACGCCGGCAAGGGCGTGCAGTTCGTCGGCATCAACACCCGCGACACCTCCACCGGCGCGGCGCTCGCCTTCGAGAAGGACTGGGGCATCACCTACCCCAGCCTCTACGACCCGACCGGCAAGCTGCTGCTGCGCTTCGACAGGGGCACCCTCAACCCGCAGGCGATCCCCTCCACCCTGATCCTCGACCGGGACGGGAAGATCGCGGCCCGCTCGCTGTCCGCCCTCAGTGAGGAACGGCTAGTGAAGATGCTCAAGCCGGTCGTCGCCGAGAAGTGAGCGGAGTAGTGACGTGAGCGCGCTCACCCTCGCCGCGGTCGCGGACCCCAACGGCACAGTGCTCAACGGCGCCCTGTTGGTGGCCCTGCCCATCGCCCTGCTCGGCGGACTCGTCTCCTTCTTCTCGCCCTGCGTGCTGCCGCTCGTGCCCGGCTATCTGTCCTACGTCACCGGGGTCGCCGGCACCGATCTCGCCGAGGCGCGGCGCGGCCGGATGGTCGCGGGCGCCTCCCTGTTCGTGCTCGGCTTCACCGCCGTGTTCGTCTCCTCCGGCGCGCTGTTCGGTTACTTCGGCGACACGCTCCAGGAGCACAAGGACGTCCTGTCCAAGGTGCTCGGCGTGCTCATGATCCTCATGGGCGTCTTCTTCATGGGCCTGATGCCCTGGTTCACCCAGCGCGAGTTCCGGCTCCACCGCAAGCCGGTGGCCGGGCTGGTCGGCGCGCCCCTCCTCGGAGCGCTGTTCGGGATCGGCTGGACGCCCTGCATCGGCCCCACCCTCGCCTCCGTGCTGGCCCTCTCCTCCGACCAGGGAAGCGCCGGACGCGGTGCCGCCCTCACCGTCGCGTACTGTCTGGGCCTGGGCGTGCCGTTCGTGCTCGCCGCGGTCGCCTTCCGCAAGGCCCTCGGCGCCTTCGGGTGGATCAAGCGCCACTACGTCTGGGTGATGCGGATCGGCGGCACCATGATGATCGTGACCGGTCTGCTGCTGCTGACCGGCGCCTGGGACCGCATCGTGCAGGAGATGCAGGTCTGGTCCGACGGCTTCACTGTGGGGATCTGATCGATGAGCAAGACCACCGCCTCCGACCCGGCCCCGACCGCCGCCGAAACCCAGGAGCTGGGCGACGCCGGCTCCCAGCTGTCCACCGCCCCCACGGAGGACGCGCCCAACCTGCCCTCCCTGGGCGTCATCGGCTGGGCCCGCTGGTTCTGGCGGCAGCTGACCTCCATGCGGGTCGCGCTGCTGCTGCTCCTGCTGCTCTCCCTCGGCGCGATCCCCGGCTCGCTCATCCCGCAGTCCGGCCAGGACGAGACGAAGGTCGCCGACTTCCGCAAGGCCAACCCGACCCTCGGGGACGTCTACGACAAGCTCGGCCTGTTCCACGTCTACAGCTCGGTGTGGTTCTCCGCGGTCTACATCCTGCTGTTCATCTCCCTCATCGGCTGCATCGTCCCCCGCACCTGGCAGTTCGTGGGCCAGCTGCGCGGCCGCCCGCCCCGCGCGCCCAGCCGGCTGAACCGGCTGCCCGCCCACACCACCTGGCGCACCACGGCCGAACCCGAGCAGGTCCACAGCGCCGCCCTGGCCCTGCTGAAGAAGCGCCGCTTCCGCGCCCACCTCGCCGGTGACGCCGTCGCCGCCGAGAAGGGCTACCTGCGCGAGCTGGGCAACCTCGCCTTCCACATCGCCCTCATCGTGCTGCTGGTCGCCTTCGCCTGGGGCCAGCTGTACAAGTCCGAGGGCAACAAGCTGGTCGTCGAGGGCGACGGCTTCTCCAACACGCTCACCCAGTACGACGACTTCAAGTCCGGCAGCCTCTTCACCTCCGACGACCTGGTGCCGTTCAGCTTCAACCTGAAGAACTTCATCGGCACCTACGAGCGCACCGGCCCCAACAAGGGCACCCCCCGCGTCTACCAGGCCGACCTCACCTACAGCGACGGTCCCTACGGCAAGGACGAGAAGACCACCGTCAAGGTCAACCACCCGCTGGAGATCGGCGACGCCAAGGTCTACCTCGTCAGCCACGGCTACGCCCCGGTCATCACCGTCCGCGACGGCAAGGGCAACGTCGTCTACGACGACGCCGTACCGCTGCTGCCGCTCGACGCCAACGTCACCTCCTCCGGCGCCATCAAGGTCCTCGACGGCTACCGCAACCCCGCGGGCAAGAAGGAACAGCTCGGCTTCAACGCGTTCTTCGTGCCGACCTTCGGCGGCGCCGCCAGCGGCACGATGCTGTCGCAGTTCCCCGCGCTGGACTCCCCGGTGCTCGCGCTGTCCGCCTACCACGGCGACCTGGGGGCCGACTCCGGCATCCCGCAGAGCGTGTACCAGATGGACAAGACCAACATGAAGGAGTTCAAGGACTCCAAGGGCAAGCTGTTCAAGAAGCTGCTGAAGCCCGGCGAGACCATGAAGCTCCCGAACGGCGCCGGTTCGGTCACCGTCGGCAAGGACGTCAAGGAGTGGGCCGGCTTCCAGGTCGTCCAGGAGCCCGGCGGCGGCTGGGCCCTCGCCGGGGCCCTCGTGGCCATCGGCGGCCTCGCCGCCTCCCTGTTCATCCAGCGCCGCCGCGTCTGGGTGCGCGCGGTCCGCGGCGCCGACGGCGTCACCGTCGTGGAGATGGCCGGCCTCGGCCGCAGCGAGTCCGCCAAGGTCCCCGAGGAACTCGGCGACCTCGCCGGGATCCTCTACGACGAGACGTACGACGAGACGTACGACGGGACACCGGCCGCGCCCGGCCCCGACGACCCAGCAGATTCCCCCGACACCGACCAGGAGCCGGGTACCGAAACCCCCGTACCTGCCGAAGGGGCTGAGAAGTGACTCTCGCCGCCGCCACCAACGAAAACCTCGCGAACATCAGCAATGTGCTGATCTACTCCGCGATGGCCGTCTACACCCTGGCGTTCTTCGCGTACATCGCCGAATGGCTCTTCGGCAGCCGCAGCAAGGTCGCCAGGACCGCCGCCGCGCTCACCGCCGACAAGGCCGAGGCCGCCGGGAAGAAGGCGCCCGCCGTCACCGTGAACCAGGCCGGCGGCACCGCCGTCCTGGAGCGGCCCAAGGTCACCGTGCGGGCCGCGACCGGTCAGCGGGACGTGCCGGACGGGCCCGGGGCACACGGCGGTGACGAACAGGGCGACCTGTACGGCCGGATCGCCATCTCCCTCACGGTGCTCGCCTTCCTGATCGAGTTCGGCGGTGTCCTGACCCGCGCCCTGTCGGTGGAGCGGGCCCCGTGGGGCAACATGTACGAGTTCAACATCACGTTCTCCACGGTCGCCGTCGGCGTGTACCTCGGGCTGCTGGCGCTGAAGAAGGACGTGCGCTGGCTCGGTCTGTTCCTGATCACCTCGGTCCTGCTGGACCTGGGCCTCGCGGTGACGGTCCTCTACACCGCCAGCGACCAGCTGGTCCCGGCCCTGCACTCGTACTGGCTGTACATCCACGTGTCCACGGCGATCTTCTGCGGCGCGGTCTTCTACGTCGGCGCGGTCGGCACGATCCTGTACCTCTTCAAGGACTCCTACGAGAACAAGCTCGCGAGCGGCGGCACGCCCGGCACGTTCGCGACGTCCGTCCTGGAGCGGCTGCCCTCCTCCGCCTCCCTCGACAAGTTCTCCTACCGCGTCAACGCCGCCGTCTTCCCGCTGTGGACGTTCACGATCATCGCGGGCGCCATCTGGGCCGGTGACGCCTGGGGCCGCTACTGGGGCTGGGACCCGAAGGAAACCTGGTCCTTCATCACCTGGGTCGCCTACGCCTGCTACCTGCACGCCCGCGCCACCGCCGGCTGGAAGGGCCGCAAGGCCGCCTACCTGGCCCTGATCGCCTTCGGCTGCTGGCTGTTCAACTACTACGGCGTGAACATCTTCGTCTCCGGCAAGCACTCCTACGCGGGCGTGTGACCCGGCCCTAGGGGGTCCTAGGACCGGGCGGCCGTCTCCGTCATGACGTCCCGCAGCCGCTCGGCGTACAGCCGCAGGTTCTTGTGCGCGATGTCGGTGTCCGGGTAGCGGCTGGCGAACCACAGGCCCTCGTGGAGCCGGGTGACCCAGGCGCAGACCTGGTCGCCGTACGAGACGCGGACCAGGCCGTAGGCCTTCTGGCGCGTCCAGTCGCCGGAGCCGGGGATGTCGCGGGAGTCGACGAAGGAGACGATCGAGTAGAGGTCGGGGGAGGTGGGGCGGAAGTCCGCCCCGAGGAGGGTCAGGACGCGGGCCAGGGGGACACGGGCCAGCCTGCGGCTGGCCTGGAGGGCGCCGCGCACGGTGCGCAGGGCGGTCGGGAAGTCCACCGCCCCGGACGCGGGGATCTCGATCGGCGCCCCGCCCACGTACCAGCCGACCGACTGCGACCACTGGGACTTCACGCGGGTGTGGAACGGCACGACCGTGCGGTAGACGGGCTCGCCGCCGATCTCGTGCACGATCAGGGCCGTCGCCGCGAGCAGCCCGACCAGACTGCCTCCGTACGGGCGGCAGTACGCCTCGAACGCGGCGGCGTCGTCCGCGTCCACGAGCATCTCGCGCATGAACTTCTGCGTGGGCAGCCCGCCCCCGGGGTCCAGGCCCAGGTCGACGGGGAAGCTCGGCAGCCGCCCGTCGCAGCGGCGGATGAACTCCCGCCAGCGGGCGACGATGTCGTGGTCCGCGTCGATGCGGTCGGCGTCCGCCCGCTCGGCCTCGCAGAAGTCGACGTAACTGCTCACCGGAACCGGCCCCGGGCCGCCGCCCGCGACGGCGGACTCGTACAACTCGTGGATCTCGCCGGGGATGCGGTGGATCGAGTAGGCGTCGACGTTGCTGTGGTCGAAGGCCATGTAGACGCTGGTGCTGTCGTCCCGGACGACCGCCGCGTAGATGAGGTTGGGCCAGCGCAGTGCGTCCGCCGTGGTGTCGAAGCGGTCCTGGAGGTGCCCGGTCAGGGCCGCGGCGTCGGTGAACTCGCCGACGTCCTCGCGGTGCAGGGACACCGCGTCGGCATCGAGCGTGAACCGGCGGAGCTCGTCGCCCGAGCCGCCCGGGCCGCCCGGGCCGCCCGACCAGCGGAAGCCGCTGCGCAGCGTCTCGTGGCGCAGGGTCCAGCCGCGCAGCGCCTCACCCAGCGCGTCCAGGTCGGCCCGGCCGGGGAGGTCGAAGGCGGCGCCGATCCAGGTCGGCACGAACAGCCCGTCCTCGCGCACGGACCGTGCCGTGCGCAGGTGCGACTCCTGGATGTACGCGGGTGGCCTGGAGTCCTCCGGCAGGTCCTTCGCCGTCGCGACGGTCGCCGGACTGAGCGTCCATTCGACGAGTCGTCCAGGCCGGACCTCGCAGCGCTGGATGTCAGTAGTTCGCACGGGGCGTCTCCGTTCGCAGTTGGACAGACCCGATCAGGACAATGGCGAGGCGGCTGCCGACCACACGGGGTGTCGCCGGATTTCAACGGAACGGATGGCCTCTCGAACGGCGATACGCGGCCCGGGCGGTGTGCTCAGTTGACGGCGGCCGAGGTGAGCCGGTCCAGGTAGGCGTGGAGGGCGCCCGCGCCCTCGACCATGCCCCGGGTGCGGGCCGTCAGGGCCGCCCCGCGCGCCGCGATCGCCGCCCGCAGGGCGTCGCCGCTGCCCTCCCGGCGCAGCCCTTCCAGCACCGGACGGATCTGGTCGAACAGGTAGTGACTGCGGCGCAGCGTGTGCACGAGCCGGGCGTCGCGCACATCGGCGGGTTCGTAGACGCGGTATCCCGTGCCGCGCTCGCGGCCCGGCGTGAGCAGCCCGGCCTCCTCCCACACCCGCAGCGCGGACGTCCGTACGCCCAGCAGTGCGGCGACCTCCCCGATGCGCAGCCCGCCGGAGCGCGGCAGCGGGGCGGGCGGCTCGGCCGCCAGCAGTTCCAGGGCCTCGCTCGCGGCCCGCAGGGAGACCCGCTCCTCGTGCAGGGCGGCGTGCGCGGCGTCGACCAGGGCGAGCGCGCCCGGGACGTCGCCGTCGTGCAGGGCGCGCATGATCCGTGTCGCCGTCAGCGGCCCGTACCCCCGCATCAGGGCCCGGTACGCCAGCAGCGCGCCGCGGTGCATGTCGGTGAAGACGCGGTAGCCCGACGCGGTGCGCTCGGCGGGCGGCAGCACTCCGGCGTCCTCGTAGTTGCGGATCTGCTGCGTCGAGACACCGGCCAGCCGGGCGAGGTCGACGGGACGGAGACGGCGTTGGTTGGTCATCGATTTGAAGGTTACGGCAGACAACTCAGCTGCAATGCCCGAAAAGTCTCAACACCGGACTTCAATGGAAGACTTGAAGGAATGGACAACAGCATCCGGGTCACCGGCGCCCGCCTCCACAACCTCAAGAACGTCTCCCTCTCCCTGCCGAAGAACAAGCTGGTCGTCCTGACCGGCCTGTCCGGCTCCGGCAAGTCCACGCTCGCCTTCGACACCCTCCACCAGGAGGGGCAGCGGCAGTACCTGGAGTCGCTGGGCATGGTCACCGGCTTCGTCAGCAAACCCGCCGTCGACTCGATCAGCGGCCTGTCCCCGTCCATCAGCGTCGACCAGCACCTCACCAACCGCAGCCCGCGCTCCACGGTCGGCACGGTCACCGAGGTCTTCACCTACCTGCGGCTGCTGTGGTCGCGGATCGGGTCCCGCCCCTGCCCCGGCTGCGGCAAGAGCATCCCGCCCTCGTACGCCAACGCCGCCGAGGCCACCGCGGCCGACGACGACGCCGAGGGCGAGCAGATCCCCTGCCCGCACTGCGGCACGCTCGTGCCCGAGCTGGTGATGGGCTCCTTCTCGTTCAACAAGCCCGCGGGCGCCTGCCCGTACTGCACCGGCCTCGGCGAGGTCATCCGCCCCGACGTGCGGCGCCTGGTCGACGGCTCCCGCTCACTGGCCGAGGGCGCGGTACGGGGCTGGAACCCGAAGCTCACCGAGTGGAACCTCACCGCGCTGCGGGCCGCCGCACGCCACTACGGCTTCACCTTCGACCCGGACCTCCCGGTCGGCGAACTGGGCGAACCGCAGCGGGACCTGCTGGTGCACGGCGTCGAAAGCCCCGAGTTCCAGCGGCACTTCCCGGCCGTCGAGGCGCCGACGACCGTGGCGGCGGGCCGCTTCGAAGGGGTCGCGACCGCGCTGCTGCGGCGCTACACCGAGCGCGCCGACGACCCCGAGTACCGCGAACGGGCCGAGAAACAGGGCCTGGTGAAGCAGCCCTGCGGTCAGTGCGAGGGCACCCGGCTGCGGCCCGAGAGCCGGGCGGTGACCGTGCGCGGACTGACGATCGTCGAGGCGGCACGCCTGCCGCTCACCGACCTCGACGGCTGGCTGGCCGGCCTGAAGGACGGCTCGGCCGGGGACGAGTGGCTGCTCGCCGAGCCGGTCGTCGCCGACCTGGAGGAGCGGGTACGGCGCCTGGTGGACGTCGGGGTCGGCTACCTCAGCCTGGACCAGTCCACGCCGAGCCTCTCCGCCGGGGAGACCCAGCGGCTGCGGCTGGCCGCCCTGCTCGGCTCCGGCCTGACCGGCGTGCTCTACGTCCTCGACGAGCCGACCATCGGCCTGCACCCTTCGGACACCGCCCGCCTGATCGGCGTCCTGCACCGCCTGCGCGACCTCGGCAACACCGTGCTGGTCGTCGAGCACGACCTGGACGTGCTGCGGGCGGCGGACCACGTGGTGGACGTCGGCCCGGGGGCGGGCCGGGACGGCGGCCGGATCGTGGCGGCCGGGACACCGCAGGAGGTGGCCGGGGCCGAAGGCTCGGTGACCGGCGCGTATCTGTCGGGTCGGCTGCCCGCGCCCGCGTCCCGAGACCGCGGCGACAGCGCCTCGGCGCTCGTGATCCGCGGGGCCCGGGCCCACAACCTCAAGGACGTCACCGTACGGATCCCGCTGAACCGCCTGGTGACGGTCACGGGCCCGTCCGGCTCGGGCAAGTCGACGCTGCTGCTGGACATCCTGGGCCGGGCCGCCCGCCGCCACTTCCACGGGGCGGGGGATCTCCCGGTCGAGCACGACGGCATCGACGGCTGGGAGCACCTGTCCAAGGCGGTCCTCATCGACCAGGAGCCGATCAGCCGCGTCCCGCGCTCCAACGCCGCGACGTACTCGGACGTCTTCACCCCCATCCGGGAGGTCTTCGCCGCGAGCAGCGAAGGACGCCTGACGGCGGGCCGGTTCTCCTTCAACGTCCCCGGCGGACGCTGCGAACGCTGTGAGGGCGCGGGCGTGCTCACCGTACGGATGCACTTCCTCCCGGCCGTGGAGGTGCGCTGCCCGGCCTGCCAGGGCCGCCGCTTCCGGCCCGAGGTGCTGGAGGTGCGCTACCAGGGGTACGACATCGCCGAGGTGCTGGCGGCGACGGTGGACGAGGCGCTCGGAGTGTTCCGGGACGTGCCCGCGGTGGCCGGCCGGTTGCGGCGCATGGCGGACGTCGGCCTCGGCTACCTCCCTCTGGGCCAGCCCGCGCCCACGCTGTCCGGGGGCGAGGCCCAGCGCCTGAAGCTGGCGAAGGAGCTGGGCCGCCGGGCGGCCGACCGGACGCTCTACGTCCTCGACGAGCCGACGACAGGCCTGCACGCGGCGGACTCTGCGCGGCTGTTGGAGGTGCTCCAGCGGCTGGTGGACGCGGGGCACTCCGTCATCACCATCGAGCACAACGTCGATGTCATGCGGGCGTCGGACTGGCTGATCGACCTCGGGCCGGTCGGCGGGGCCGGCGGGGGCCGGGTGGTGGGGGAGGGCACCCCGCAGGAGGTGTCGGCGATAGGGGCGTCCAGGACAGGTGGGTTTCTAGCCGGATGATTTCGCCGCACTGTCGGGGCCGCCCGCTTCTTCGGCAGTGTCGTGCTTCCACGGCCTGCGTCAAGGGCGCTTCGCGTCGCCTTCGGCGATGGCCCTGCGGGCCACCCTTGACCCAGGCCGTTCCAGCACGGGAGAGAAGCGAGCGAGCGGCCCGGAAAGGCGGGTGGCCAGGGGAGTCGGCCCCTTCGGTCGGCTGTGTGGCCGCTCGGCGATGAGGTGACGCGCTCGCGCCTCGCCAGCACGCCGGGTGGGCTTAGCGGCGATCGGTGAGTGGGTGGTGCGGTGGCGCGGGGGCGTCGGCAGGGGTAATTGGCGCGATTGGGCCACGGATCCCATCCCCACCAGCGACTTGCTGCCAGCCCTCGGCCCATCCGCTCCAATCGCACGCGATACCCCGGCGACGTCGGCGAACATCCCCGGGATACTGGTCGCCCATGGATGGAGTGGAAGTCGTCGTCGCCCATTCCGAGCGCGCGACTCTGCGTGTCGGCGACGTGTTCTTGAAGGTGGACGCCGATCAGGCGCGCATCGACGTCGAGGTCGAGGCGATGTCCCTGTCGCCGGTCCCGACCCCGGAGGTCCTGTGGCGCAAGCCGTCCGTGCTCGCGATCGCCGCACTCCCGGGGACGACGCTTGGGCGCCTCGGCGGGCCGTCGACCGGGTCGCCCGCGGCGTGGGCCGCGGCGGGCGCCGCCATCCGGAAGCTGCACGACGCGCCGCTGCCGCCCCGGCAGGGCCGGGCCGGCCGGAGCATCGTCGCGCTGGCGGCGGAACTCGACGACGAGTGCGAGTTGCTCGTGACCAACGGCGTGCTGCCCGTGGACCTGGTCACCCGCAACCGCCAGGTCGCCGAGGCCGCGCTCCGGCCGTGGACTCCGGCGTTCACGCACGGCGATCTGCAGATCGCGCACGTCTTCGTCGACGGTGACGAGGTCACCGGCATCATCGACTGGTCCGAGGCGGGCCAGGGGGATGCCCTGTACGACCTCGCCACCTTCACGCTCGGACACGAGGAGCACCTCGACGACGTCATCGCCGGCTATGGCACCGACATCGACATCGACCTCGACGTGGTCCACGCGTGGTGGTCGTTGCGAAGCCTGCTGGCAGTTCGCTGGCTGATCGAGCACGGCTTCGATCCGTTCGCGCCGGGCTGTGAGGTCGACGTGCTGAGATCCCGGATGTGAGGCCGCGCGGGCCCGACTGTCACGTATGCCACCCCGCTGACGCGCGCCACCGCACCACCCACGCGCCGATCGCCGCTGAGCCCGCCCGGCGTGCTGGCGAGGCGTGAGCGCGTCGCCTCGTCGCCGAGCGGCCACGCAGCCGACCGAAGGGGCCGACTCCCCTGGCCACCCGCCTTTCCGGGCCGCTCGCTCGCTTCTCTCCCGTGCTGGAACGGCCTGGGTCAAGGGTGGCCCGCAGGGCCATCGCCGAAGGCGACGCGAAGCGCCCTTGACGCAGGCCGTGGAAGCACGACACTGCCGAAGAAGCGGGCGGCCCCGACAGTTGCTCTCGATCGCCCTCGTCAGCCCTGCCTCTCCAGCACCGCGTAGTCGGCGAAGCTGCGGCGGTAGCGCAGGTGCCGGGTCTCCTGGGTGTGCCTGCGCTGCCACTCCTCCACCTCGGCCGGTGTCTGCCGTGGCCCCGAACTCGCCCCGCAGTCCTCCTCCTCTCCCGAGACGCAGTACGCCTGGTACTCCGGGACGGCCGACGCGTCCTGCACGATCGAGTACGGCACGTACCGGAAGATCCGGCGCCCCGCCGGTTCCCCGCCGTGCTCCTGCCGCTGGTGCTGGCGCAGCAGCACGTTCGCGTCCGTCACGGCACTCCCGTCGAACGCGGCCCGCGCCCGGTCCCGGCGGACGGCCAGCTCCTCGCACACCGCGCACCCGGGCACGGGTACGGGGGGCCGGTTCGGGTCCGCCGACCACCCTTCCCTGGAACGGTCGTTGGCCGCGCGTACGCCCGCGCTGAGCCGTTCCTCCAGGGTGGCCGCCCGGATCCGCGCCGGGTCCGCCTGCCACTCCCGGCCGCCGCCGACCGGGCGCAGCATCACATACGGGCCGGTCCTGTCCTGGTACTCGCCGACCTTGCGCGTCGCAGGGTCGAAGACGAGCGTTCCCGGTTCCATTCCGTGCACCTCCGTAACTCTGGGTGTATCGAGCGTTGCGCAGGGGAACAGTCCGGTTCAATGCTTGGCGTGTGACACCGGTGCACTGTCACGGAGGGGGAGGCCGTGAGCCGACGGAACGGCGGGGCGGAGTCGGGGGCGAGCACGGCGGCCGTGTTCGGCGAGGTGCTGCGGCATTTCCGCGAGGCTGCGCTGCTCACGCAGGAGGGCTTGGCGAGGCAGATCCCGTGCGACCGCTCGCACGTGGCGCGGGTGGAGGCGGGTACGAGGGTTCCGCAGGAGGGTTTCGCGAAGAAGTGCGACGAACTTCTTGGCACAGGTGGGGTGTTGCTGCGGTTGTGGGGGCGGATCGACTGGTATCCGCAGGTGGAGCATCCTGACTGGTTTCGGCGGCGGGCTGAGATGGATGCCGTGGCCGTCACTTTGCGGGAGTACCAGGAGCGCGTCATCCCGGGCTTGTTGCAGACGTCGGACTACGCCCGGGCGCTCTCCTCGCGCTACGTGAGCGGGGTGGAGCTGGAGGAGCGCGTCCGAGCCCGGATGAGCCGACAGCAGCGCTTCCTCGCCGATGGCGGTCCGCTGTACATCGTCGTCCTCGACGAGAGCTGCCTGCGCAACGTGGTCGGTGGTCCGGCTGTCATGCGGGACCAGTGCGCGCACTTGCTGAGCGTCGGGCAGCGCCCCAACATCCGTATCCAGGTCGCGCCCGCAGGCCCCCTGGAAATCGTCCGCCCCAGTGGCTCCATGTCTCTGATCACGCTGCCCGAAGGGCGCCAGTGGCTCTATTCGGAGTCCCTCAATCGCGGCCACTTCACCAACGATCCGGCCCTCTACGAGCGCTATAACCAGTTCTATGATGTGCTCAGGGCGGACGCCCTGTCAGCTCCCCAGTCCGCCGCTCTGATCCACGAGGCGATGGAGAGGTACGAGCACTATGGACCGGAACGAGCTCGGCACAGTGACCTGGGTCAAGAGCAGCTACAGCGACGGCAACGGCGGCAACTGCATCGAAATCGTCCCCGATATCCCCGACACCGTCCCCGTCCGCGACAGCAAAACCCCTGACGGACCGGTCCTGCTCGTCACCCGGTCCGCCTGGTCCGCTTTCCTCTCCGGCGTGCGCTGAACTACTGCCCGCTCAGCATCTGCAGGATCCGGTTGGCGGCCTCCGCGACCGGCTGGCCCACGGCCCCGACGGCCGCGGCGATCGCGGCGACAGCCATCAGCGCACGGTGCCGTTCCTCGGGAGGCGCGGCGTCAGCCGACAGCACCGGCAGGGACTCGTCGATGAGCTGCGCGCTCGGCTGCGGAAGCTGGTCGCGCAACTCGCGGACGCCCTGGAGCAGTTCGGCGATGGCCAGCCGAAGGGTGGGATCCATCGCGTCACCGGTCGCCCCGTTCTTCACGATGCCCGTGTTGCCGCTGCCGCCGTGCATGGTGACGTTGTCACCGTAGTAGTAGTTGTTGCCGCTCATGCCGCGATCCCCACGTTGCCGTTGCCGCCGTACATGTTCACGTTGTCGCCGAAGTAGTAGTTGGTGGGCGAGCTGATGGTCAGACGCTCGACCGTCACATGGAACTCGGTGTCCGGGTTCTCCAGTGCGCCGGCGACGTAGCCCACGAGCTGGTCCAGGTGCTGCGGGTTCCGGCTGGTCACCATCGCGGTGGAGGGGCCGGCCGTCTCGACGGCGAGGACGTAGTGCGACTGGGCGGTGACGACGGAGAGCATGTCCACGAGGAAGTAGAGCAGAGCCGCGCCGGAGCCGAGCCACACGAAGGTGAGGAGGCCGCTGCCCGTGGACCTGCTCGCGAGGAACGTCACGCTGCCGATGATCGACAGGCCGATGGCCACGGCGAGGGTGATCCCGGTGCGTGCGAGGAAGCGGATGACCGCCTCCTTGCGCCTCGGGTGGAGGGTGAAGGTGTACACCCGCGCGATGTTCCGCAGCGGGTAGGCCGCGCCGCCGACCCATAACAGCCGCTTGCTGACGCGCAGTTCGATGTCGGTCATGCTCTGGGGCGGAGTGGCGGGCGGGGGTGGGACGTCCCACTGCCCCGGCGGCTGCTGCTGGGTCTCCATGAAGTCCTTCTGGGGGCCGACGGGTTCTGAGTGACAGCCGTAACTGTCTGAACACCATTGACGACCATGCGTTGCCCGGGAACAAGTGCTTTCACACAAGCCCCGCACTCTGGGACCGCCCGCGCACCCCGCTCAGACGGCTGCGGATCGCCTCTGCGGCATCAAGTGCCGCCGACCGGAACCGGGTCGAGAGCGCGAAGAAGCTGAGATAGCCGTGGACGAGGTCCGCTTCGCGATGCAGGACCACCTCCGCGCCCGCCTGCCGCAGCCTCTCCGCGTAACGCTCGCCCTCGTCGCGGAGCGGGTCGAATCCGCCGGTGGCGATGTAGGCCGGCGCGATCGACGCGTCCACCTCACCGAGAAGCGGGGAGAGACGCGGATCCGACCGGTCGGCCGCTTGGGCGTACTGGTCCTGAAACCAGTCGATTTCTCGGTCGCTGAGCAGGAATCCCTCACCGAACAGATCCCGCGAAGGGTGGCGCCCGGTGAAGTCGGTCGCGGGATAGAACAGGAACTGGTGTGAGGGGCGCGGGCCTTCCCGCCGGGCGGTGAGTTGGGCGAGTACGGCCGAGAGGTGGGCGCCCGCGCTGTCGCCCCCGACGGCGATGCGCGCCCGGTCGACACCCAGGGCGTCGGCGTGCCGGTGAGCGTGCTCGAACGCGGCCAGCGCGTCGTCGAGGGCGGCCGGGAAGGGATGTTCCGGGGCCAGACGGTAGCCGACGGACATGATCTTCACCTGGGCGTGGTGCGCGAGGAAGGACACCAGGGAGTCGTAGGAGGTTCGGCTGCCGATGACCCACCCTCCGCCGTGGAAGAACACCAGCAGTGGGGCCGGCGTACTGAGGTGGGTCGGCGTGTAGAGCGTCGCGTGGAGGTCGCCACCGGTGGTCTCGATGGCGAGGTCTTCGCTGATGACGTCCTTGAAGCGAGGCCCTTGCAGTGCGTGTCGGCCGCTCTCCATGGCTGCGCGGGACTCCTCCGGCGAGTCGTTGACGACGAGTGAGACGCCGCCGCGCCGGGAGATCTCGGCCAACAGTTGGGCGTCGAGGGCGAGTGTCTGACCGTCGAGGCGTACGGCAGGGCCCGCTATGCGTCTCTTGACGGTCTCGGGAAGCCGGAACATGAGCCGCATGACGGTCTTCTGGATCCGCGCCGAAAGGGTGGGGCCGCTTGAATCGGTCATGGGTCGGGGCATCTCATCAACCTCGGGTTCTGGCAGTGGTGAGGTCCGTGGCGAAGTCCCACAGCGCGGCGCCGAGTTCACGCGAGTGCAGCTGGGGGGAGGCCTTCGCGGGCCGTGTGCGGTGGTAGTAGGTGCCCGCCAAGGGGGCGGTGCTCGAGGCGAGGTGCACCAGGCGGGCGGCGCCTTCGTCCGGGGTGCCGGTGACGCCGGGGTGGAAGTCGCCGACATCGATCGTGCGGTGGCGGCGGCCGTATTCGCGCAGGAGGATTCCGGCTGCCAGCTTGGAGCGGGCGTAGGCGCGGTACCCGGACACTCCCGGGTGGCCGCGGGCCAGATCCTCGAGAGTGTGCAGTCCGATGACGGCGTTCTTGTGGGAGCGGGAGCTGGTGGCCAGGACGCGCCCGCCCCGCAGGTGTTCGGCGAGCAGCAGCATCAGCAGCCACGGGCTGAGCACGTTGACCTGGAAGGTGGCGTCGATGCCGTCGGCGGTGTGCCGCTCCGGCATGACCGCACCGGCGTTGGCCGCCAGCACGTCGATGTGGTCCGTGGCGCGCATGAGCTGGCCGGCCAGGCGGCGCACGTCCGCCAGTTCTTCGAAGTCCGCCGTGTACCAGGCGGCGTCGAGGGCTTCCGCCACCTGCCGGGTGCGTCGTTCGTCGCGCCCCACCAGATGGACATCGGCGCCCTGTGCGCGCAGGCGGACGGCGGCTTGCGCGCCGATCCCCGAACTGGCGCCGGTCAGGACGACGGTCTTGCCTTGCAGGTTCATGCCGCAGATCCCGTCCGCGTGCCGCTCCCGTCCTGGATTCCTGTCAGAGGTCGAAGGCGGGGAGGGCGCCGGTCGGTGCCCAGACGGTCCCGCGTCGTTCGTGCTCGAAGAGCTTTTCGAGCTCGGTGGCGATCCGGGGGCCGATCTCACGCTCCACGAGATACAGCGCGAGATCGAGACCGGAGGTGACACCGCCGGCGGTGATGAGCCGGTCGTCCACGACCACGCGTGCGTCGATCACGTGCGTCTCGGGGAAGTTGGCCCTCATGTCGGCCAGTCCGAGCCGGTGACCGGTGATGTAGCGGCCCTTGGTGAGACCGGCCATGGCGAGGATCATCGAGCCGCCGCACACCGCGACCACCAGCGTCTGCCCGTCGTCGAGGGCCTCGCCGACGAGGCCTGGCAGGCTGGTCCGCGCCGCACGCTGGAGGATGGCGGGGATGAGCTGTTCCCGCTCGGCCGGGGACAGCAGCTCCGGAGGGCGCAGGTCACCGGCGGCCCCCGGGACGATGATGATGTCCGCCCGTGCCGGGTCCAGTGCGGCGGTCGCGTTCAGCGATATACCCGTCAGTCCGCTGGGCACGTCCCGTGCGCCCTCGGCGCTGGCCAGCTCCGCGTGCAGCGCGCCCCCGGTGAGGGCGCCTGCCGACGTGAGGACCTCGTAGGGCGCGATGACATCCAGGGGGTCGAATCCGTCGAACAGTACGAACTGGGCGAGCATCCGGCTGGCCTTCCTTCCGTGGCGAGTCGGTTTCAGCCTGCCTGAAACCCTGCGCTCATGGTGAGCCCGCGGATGGGTTACAGTCAAGCTGAAACTGCTGTGCTGGTGGACCCGAGGCGCCTGACGATGACGAACGACACCCCGAGGCCGGACGTCGGCCCCATGCCGCCCACGAGCCCTGCCTTCCTCCTGGCGGCGCTGGGACGCCACATCCGCGACGACGTCGAGGAATCACTGAGGCCCACCGGGTTCACGCTGCGCCACCTGTCGGCTCTGGGGCACCTCAAGCGCGAGCCGGGGATGTCCTACAGTGAACTCGCCCGCCGAGCCGGAGTGACCGCGCAGAGCGCTCAGGCCACCGTCCGCCAGCTGGAGCAGCGCGGAGCCGTCGAACGCAGAAGCCTCCCCGGCCGCGGCCACACGGCAGAACTCCACATCACCGACAAGGGGTACGACCTGCTCGAGGCGGGCCGACGGGCCTACGCGGCAGCGGACGAAGACCTCGGCCTCGTCCTCGACAGCGAGCAACTCACCGTTCTGACCGGCTTCTTGCTGACCGCGCTCGCCTCGCGCCGGCCGGGCTCATAGCCCACAGGCCGGCGTCGCTCAGGACTCGTCCCGCCTGGGGTCGTCGTCCCGCTTCTCCTCGTCCAGGGACTTCAGGAAGTCGGGGTTGTCGTCGGGCGCCACCCACTGCCGGGGACGCGGACGGCCCCCCGCCGCGGCGCCGCGCTTCTTGCCGGCGATCAGCCAGGAGATCGAGCCGACGAGCGGGAACAGCAGCACGAGGATCGCCCACAGCGGCTTGGGCATGTGCCGGATCTCGTCGTCCTTCGTGCTGATGCAGTCGATGAACGCGTACACGCTCAGCGCCAGCGGTACGAGGAACATCAGTACCCGGAGCATGCGCGGCCTCTCAGCAAAGCGGGTGGGCGGTTCAGGGCCAGGGTAGCGGCTCGGGGATACTGGACCGCATGGCTTACGACGATCTTCGCTCCCTGCTCAGGGCTCTGGAGCGCGAGGGCGACCTCAAGCGCATCAAGGCCGAGGTGGACCCGTATCTGGAGGTCGGGGAGATCGTCGACCGGGTGCAGAAGGCCGGCGGCCCCGCGCTGCTCTTCGAGAACGTACGCGGGTCGGGCATGCCGCTCGCGATGAACGTGTACGGCACGGACCGGCGCCTGCTGAAGGCGCTGGGCCTGAAGTCGTACGGCGAGATCTCGGAGCGGATCGGCGGGCTGCTGAAGCCCGAGCTGCCGCACGGCTTCGTCGGCGTGCGCGAGGCCTTCGGGAAACTCGGTGCGATGACGCACGTACCGCCGAAGAAGGTGAAGGACGGCCCGGTGCAGGAGGTCGTCCTGACCGGGGACGACGTGGACCTGGACCAGCTCCCGGCCCTGTTCACCTGGCCCAAGGACGGCGGCTCCTTCTTCAACCTGGGGCTCACCCACACCAAGGACCCGGAGACGGGCATCCGCAACCTCGGGTTGTACCGCCTCCAGCGCCACGACAAGCGCACGATCGGCATGCACTGGCAGATCCACAAGGACAGCCGGAACCACTACCAGGTGGCGGCCCGGCGCGGGGAACGGCTGCCGGTCGCGATCGCCTTCGGATGCCCGCCCGCCGTCACGTACGCCTCCACGGCACCGCTCCCCGGCGACATCGACGAGTACCTGTTCGCCGGGTTCCTCGCGGGCAAGCGGATCGAGATGGTCGACTGCAAGACCGTGCCGCTCCAGGTGCCCGCGCAGGCGGAGGTCGTGATCGAGGGCTGGCTGGAGCCGGGCGAGATGCTGCCCGAGGGGCCCTTCGGCGACCACACCGGCTTCTACACGCCGCAGGAACCCTTCCCCGCGCTGAAGATCGACTGCGTGACGATGCGGAAGCGGCCGCTTCTCCAGTCGATCGTCGTGGGCAGGCCTCCGACGGAAGACGGACCGCTCGGCCGGGCGACGGAACGCTTCTTCCTGCCGCTGCTGAAGATCATCGTGCCGGACATCGTGGACTACCACCTGCCGGAGGCGGGCGGTTTCCACAACTGCGCGATCGTCTCGATCGACAAGAAGTACCCGAAGCACGCGCAGAAGGTCATGCACGCCGTCTGGGGCGCGCACATGATGTCGCTGACCAAGCTGATCGTGGTCGTCGACTCCGACTGTGACGTCCACGACCTGCACGAAGTCGCCTGGCGGGCGCTCGGCAACACGGACTACGCCCGCGACCTGAGCATCGTCGAGGGGCCGGTCGACCACCTCGACCACGCCTCCTACCAGCAGTTCTGGGGCGGCAAGGCCGGTATCGACGCGACGAAGAAGTGGCCCGAGGAGGGCTACACGCGCGACGGCGGCTGGCCCGACATGGTGGAGTCCGATCCGGAGACCGCGGCGAAGGTGGACCGCCGCTGGAAGGAGTACGGCCTGTGACTTCCGCTTCCGCCGCGATCCCGCAGCCGGGACGCACCAAGGCGTTCCTCCGGCTGGTGATGATCGAGCACTCGGTCTTCGCGCTGCCCTTCGCCTACATCGCCGCGCTCACGGCGATGTACCAGTGGGACAAGAACGTCCACTGGGGCCGGCTGCTGCTGGTCACCATCTGCATGGTCGGGCTGCGGACCTTCGCGATGGCGGTCAACCGGATCATCGACCGCGAGATCGACGCCCGTAACCCGCGCACGGCGCACCGCGAACTGGTGACCGGCGCGATGTCGGTCCGGCACGCCTGGACCGGGGCCATGATCGCCCTCGTCGTCTTCCTCGGCGCGGCGGCCCTGCTCAACCCGCTGTGCCTGGCCCTGGCCCCCGTCGCGGTGATCCCGATGGTGGTCTACCCGTACGGCAAGCGGTTCACGAACTTCCCGCAGGCCATCCTGGGCCTCGCGCAGTCGATGGGCCCGGTCGGCGGCTGGCTGGCCGTCACGGGTTCCTGGTCCTGGGACGCGGTGATCCTCGGCCTCGCCGTCGGCATCTGGATCGGCGGCTTCGACCTGATCTACGCCTGCCAGGACGTCAAGACCGACCGCGAGATCGGCGTCATGTCCGTCCCGGCCCGCTTCGGCATCCCGGCGGCGATCTGGGGCGCCCGCGTCTGCCACGCCCTCACGACGGCCCTGTTCGTCTGGTACGCCCTGGCCACCGACGCCGGCGCCTTCTTCTGGCTGGGCCTCCTGATCGTCGCCACCGCGTTCCTCTACGAACACACCATCGTCCGCCCCCACGACCTGTCCCGAGTGAACCGCGCGTTCTTCAGCGTCAACGGCTTCATCGGCATTGCCCTGTTCGTGTGCGCGCTGCTGGATCTGCTGGTGCGTGGCCTCACGGTGTGAGAGCGGGCGGTGTGGTCCGCCGGCGGCTGAACACGAACGCCGCCGCCACCCCCGCCAGCAGGCCCAGCAGGTGGCCCTGCCAGCTGACGCCCGTCTGGGTGGGGGCGAGGCCCGCCAGGATGGAGCCGCCCCAGATCGCGGCGATCAGGATGCCGACCAGGACTCCCCAGGGGCGGCGCTCGACGAACCCGCTGACCAGGAGGAAGCCGAAGAGGCCGAAGATCAGGCCGGAGGCGCCCGCCGTGTTGGTGTGGGCCGGGGCTATGAGCCAGACGCCCAGGCCGTCGACGAGCACGATCAGCGCGCAGACGAGGAGGAAACGGCGCAGCCCTGCCAGCGCGGCGAGGAAGCCGAGGACCAGCAGGGGCACCGTGTTCGCGGCCAGGTGGGCGAAGCCGAAGTGGATGAACGCCGACGGGACGACGTCGACCAGCTCGGACGGCGTGCGCGGGGTGACGCCGAGGCCGTCCAGCGCGTGGCCGCTCAGTACGTCCACCACTTCCAGCAGCCACAGCAGCGCGACCCAGGCCAGCATCAGCTTGCCCGCGGCCATCGCACGGTCGCCGCGTGACCATCCGGCTCCGGTACCCGACATGGCGACCCCCAGTGCTCGCTCGTCCCTCCGGGGAACGCCCCGCCCCCCTTGGCCGGTTCCCACCCTGCGACGCCGGATAGGCTCGGTGTTGTGAACCCAGTCAAGCCAGGCGAGACACCGCGTACGCCTTGGATCGTAGGGGTGTCCGGCGCCTCCGGCACCCCGTATGCCGCTGCCGTGCTGCGGGCGCTCCTCGCCGTCGGCGAGAGCGTCGACCTCGTGGTGTCCCGGGCCTCCCGCCTCACCCTGCTCGACGAGACCGGGATCTCCTTCCGGGACGCCCACTGGCAGGACGACCTGCGGGAATGGCTGTCCCGGGGTGCCGACGGCAAGCCCGGCACGTTCTCCGTGGACATCGGCGCCGTACGGCACTGGAGCGCCGGCGACCTGGCCGCCGGGCCCTCCTCGGGGTCGTACCCCACCAAGGGCATGCTGATCGTGCCCGCCTCGACCGCGAGCGTGGCCGGGGTCGCGCTCGGACTGTCGAAGGACCTGTTGCAGCGGGCGGCGAGCGTGACCCTGAAGGAGGGGCGCAAGCTGATCGTGGCCGTGCGAGAGACCCCGCTGAACGGCCAGACCCTGCGGCACCTGGTCACCCTCGACGACGCGGGCGCGACCGTCGTGCCCGCCTCACCCGCCTTCTACGCGGGCGCGACGCACATCCAGGACCTGGTGGACTTCGTCGCCGGACGCGTACTCGACGCGGCGGGCGTGCCGCACCGGCTCTACCGCCGTTGGCAAGGTGAGCTCGGCGGCGGATCACACCGCGAAGACTGAGCCACACCCCCTGCACAGCACCAGTACGTCATCACAACCACAGACTTTTCAGACAACTTCAGCGGAAGGCTTCGATCGCAATGGACGCGGTGGACAGGCAGCTCATCCAGGCCCTGAGGGAGAACGGCCGGGCCTCCTACGCGGAGCTGGGACGCCTCGTCGGACTGTCGGGACCGAGCGTCACCGACCGCATCAACCGGCTGGAGGCGGCCGGTGTCATCACCGGCTACCGGGCCACCGTCGACGCCGCCTCGCTCGGCCTCGGCGTCACCGCGCTCATCGGCATCTCGCTCTCCGACGCCACCGACCACGAGGACGTGGCCCAGCGGCTGCGGGACCTCTCGGAGATCGAGGACTGCTGGTTCATCGCGGGCGACGACTCGTACATGCTCAAGGTGCGGGCGGAGAACGTGGACGGTCTGGAGAAGATCATCCGGCGGCTCAGCGGTACGAAGGGTGTGTCCCGGACGCGTACGACCATTGTTCTGTCCACCAAGTGGGAGAACCGGGTCGGGGAGCTGCCGGAAGAGGCGTAGGCGTACGGTTGGTCGGGCTGTCGGAGAAAGGTGTGCACATGGACGTCGGGCTCAAGCGCGAGCTGGAGGAAAAGGTCCGTTCCGGTGAGCGGCTGACCCGTGAGGACGGCATCGCGCTGTACGAGTCGGACGACCTGGCCTGGCTCGGCGGCCTCGCCCACGAGGTGCGTACGCGCAAGAACGGCGACGTCGTGCACTTCAACGTCAACCGTCACCTCAACATGACCAACGTGTGCACGGCCTCCTGCGCGTACTGCTCCTTCCAGCGCAAGCCGGGGGAGAAGGACGCGTACACGATGCGCATCGAGGAGGCCGTCAAGCTCGCCAAGGCGATGGAGGGCGAGAACCTCACCGAGCTGCACATCGTCAACGGGCTGCACCCGAACCTGCCGTGGCGCTACTACCCGCGCTCGCTGCGGGAGTTGAAGGCCGCGCTGCCGCACGTCTCGCTGAAGGCCTTCACGGCGACGGAGATCCACCACTTCGAGACCATCTCCGGGATGAGCGCGTCCGAGATCCTGGACGAGCTGATCGACGCGGGTCTCGAGTCGCTGACCGGCGGTGGCGCGGAGATCTTCGACTGGGAGGTCCGGCAGCACATCGTGGACCACCGGACCCACTGGGAGGACTGGTCCCGTATCCACCGGCTCGCGCACGAGAAGGGTCTGAAGACCCCCTGCACGATGCTGTACGGCCACATCGAGGAGCCGCGGCACCGGGTGGATCACGTGCTGCGGCTGCGTGAGCTGCAGGACGAGACCGGTGGTTTCCAGGTCTTCATTCCGCTGCGGTACCAGCACGACTTCGTCGACCTGCAGGACGGGAAGGTTCGTAATCGGCTGCAGGCGCGGACGCAGATGGCGACGGGGGCTGAGGCGCTGAAGACCTTCGCGGTGTCGCGGCTGCTGTTCGACAACGTGCCGCATGTGAAGGTCTTCTGGGTCATGCATGGCGTGCAGACCGCGCAGTTGGCGTTGCAGCACGGGGCGGACGACATGGACGGGTCTGTCGTCGAGTACAAGATCACGCATGACGCGGACAACTTCGGTACGCCGAACAAGTTGACCCGTGAGGACTTGCTGGATCTGATTCGCGATGCCGGGTTCCGGCCCGTGGAGCGGAATACTCGGTACGAGATCATTCGGGAGTATGACGGGCCCGACCCGGAGCTTCGGGAGTCGCCGCAGCCGATGCGGGTCTGACCGTTCGCCGGCGGGTGCGGGTGCGTGGGGGCTGGTCGCGCAGTTCCCCGCGCCCCTGGGTGGGGTACCCGGCTGGCATGGTTGCCATCAAGGCGCCTGAGGACGCCTATACCGCTGAACCGTTCGTTCCTGAGCGCGGTGGGCTGCCCGCTCTGCGGCGGGCCGCTGCCGAGTGCCGGGGGTGTCCCTTGCACCGGGACGCCACCCAGACCGTGTTCGGGGACGGGAACAAGGACGCTCGCGTCATGCTCGTGGGGGAGCAGCCCGGGGATCAGGAGGACCGGCAGGGGAAGCCGTTCGTCGGGCCCGCCGGGCGGCTTCTGGACCGGGCCCTGGAGGAGGCGGGCATCGATCCTTCCGAGGCCTACGTCACCAACGCGGTCAAGCACTTCAAGTTCACCCAGGCCGAGCCGCGCAAGCGCCGGATCCACAAGGCGCCCAGCCTGCGGGAGATGACCGCGTGCGGCCCCTGGCTGGCCGCCGAGCTCGCGGTGGTGGAGCCGGAGCTGATCGTCGTACTCGGGGCCACCGCCGGGAAGGCGCTGCTCGGGTCCTCCTTCCGGGTCACGCAGGTGCGGGGCACGGTGCTGGAGGAGGAGATCCACGGCCGGCCGGAGCGGCTGGTGCCGACGGTGCATCCGTCGTCGGTGCTGCGGGCGGACGACCGGGAGGCGGCGTACCGGGGGCTGCTGTCCGATCTGAAAGTGGCGGCGCAAGCACTGGGGTAATAGCTACAATTCGTGCATGCCCCTTACCTTCACCCTCGATCCTGCCGTCACGCCCGATCTGCGTGACGGCATCCTCGATCTGTGGGCCGACGTCTCCAACGCGGGCGGGGCCGTCGGCTTCGTGCCGCCGGTGACGCCGGAGGACATCCGTCCCTGGCTGACGCGGCACTTCGTGTCGATGGTGGAGGGGCAGGTCAGGCTGCTCGTCGGGCATGACGAGGAGGGGCGGGTCGCGGCGACCGCGTTCCTCACCCTCAATACGCACCACCTCATGACGCACTGGCTGTGGCTCTACACGGTGATGGTGCATCCGCGCCATCAGGGCAAGGGGTACGGGCGTGATCTGCTGGCGGCGGCCGCCGACGCGGCCCGGAGCCTCGACGGCATCGAGGCGATCCGCCTCACCTGCCGGGGCGGTCTCGGCCTGGAGCGCTTCTACGAGTCCTGCGGCTACAAGGAGGTCGGGCGCATCCCCGGCGCGATCCGGGTGGCGCCCGGCGAGGACCGGGACGACGTCATCATGCTGCTGCCGCTGAACTGAACCCGGAGGCCCCGTACCCCCCTGCAAGATCGGCCGCCCGGCGTGCTTCACTGGACGGTGCCCCTTTGGGTGCGTTCTGGCCGTTCGAACCGGAAGAGTGGATTGAGATGCTCCGCTACACGCTGATGCGCCTCGGCATCTTCGCAGGCTGCCTCGTGGTCGTCTGGGGCCTCGTCTACTCCGGCCTCGCCCCGCGCGGTCTCGGCTCCAGCAACGGCCTGTGGATCGTCATGCTCGCTCTGCTGCTCTCCGCGCCGATCAGCTTCGTCGTGCTGCGCAAGGAGCGGGACCGGGCGTCCGTGCAGATCGTGCAGCGGGTGGACCGGATGAAGGCCAACCTGGAGGCCAACCGCAACCAGGAGGACGCCGCCGACGACGCGTCCCGGGCGCAGGGGCAGACCTCGTAGGAGCCCCGCACCGGCGTACAGCGCCCCGTTTCCGTACTTGCTCGGAAACGGGGCGCTTTGTCATGTGTGGGTGGGGTCGGGTTTCAGCCTGTCAAAGCCAGGCTTTGAGGTACTCAAAGTTCAGGTGTTAAGGTCGATGCCATGAAGTCAGCAGTCGCGCCCCCCATGCCTCTGAGCGCTTTGCTCGTGGCGCGCCTGCACGTGGATCTCTGTCGGTGCGCGTCCGCTACCTGAAGTCCCTGACGTAACGCAATCCCCGTCGTCTCCCACGTCAGTCCCTACGCGTCCCCCAACGGAGCCCTTCCGTGTCCTCACACACGAAGTCCTTCAAGGTGCCCTTCTGGGCCCAGATCATCGCCGGTCTCGTCCTGGGCGTGCTGCTCGGCTGGCTCGCCCGCAGCCAGGACCTGTCCTGGCTGGTCACGACCCTGGAGAAGGTCGGCGACACGTTCATCGGCCTGCTGAAGCTCGCCGTCGCCCCGCTCGTCTTCTTCGCGATCCTGGTCTCGATCACCAACCTGCGGAAGGTCAACAACGCGGCCCGCCTGGCCTCGCGCACCCTCCTGTGGTTCATGGCCACGTCGCTGATCGCGGTGAGCATCGGCCTGGTCATCGGCCTGCTCACCAACCCGGGCGCCGGCACCGGTCTCACCCCCAAGGACGGTGCGAAGCCCAAGGAAACCGGCTCCTGGATCGACTTCCTGACCGGCATCGTGCCGACCGACGTCATCACGCCGTTCACCGAGCTGAACGTGCTGCAGATCGTCTTCATGGCCGCCGTCGCCGGTATCGCCGCCCTCCAGCTCGGTGAGAGGGCCCAGCCGATCCTCGCGCTCAGCGAGTCCGTCCTCGAACTGCTGCAGAAGGCGCTGTGGTGGGTCATCCGGCTCGCCCCGCTCGGCACCGTCGGCCTCATCGGCAACGCCATCGCCACCTACGGCTGGGACCTGATCGGCAAGTACGCGACGTTCACCGCCGACATCTACGTCGGCTGCCTGATCGTGCTGTTCGGCGTCTACCCGGCGCTGCTCGCGACCGTCGCCAAGGCCAACCCCGTCCAGTTCTTCAAGGGCGCCTGGCCCGCGATCCAGCTGGCCTTCGTCTCCCGCTCGTCCGTGGGCACGATGCCGCTGACCCAGAAGGTCACCGAGCGGCTCGGCGTGCCGAAGGAGTACGCCTCCTTCGCGGTGCCGTTCGGCGCGACGACCAAGATGGACGGCTGCGCCGCGATCTACCCGGCCATCGCCGCGATCTTCGTCGCCCAGATCTTCGACATCCAGCTGGGTGTCGGCGACTACCTGCTGATCGCGTTCGTCTCGGTGGTCGGCTCCGCCGCCACGGCCGGTCTCACCGGCGCGACGGTCATGCTGACCCTCACCCTCTCCACCCTCGGCCTGCCGATGGAGGGCGTGGGCCTGCTCCTCGCGATCGACCCGATCCTGGACATGATCCGCACCGCGACCAACGTCGCCGGTCAGGCCCTCATCCCGGTCCTGGTCTCCGCCCGCGAGAACCTGCTCGACCGCGAGGCCTACGCCACGGCCGACGGCTCCTCCCTGGACGAGCAGCGCGAGGCGCGGCCCGAGCAGGTCCCCGCGGCGGCCTGACGCGCCGACGCCCTTCCCTGGCCGGTCCTCTCGGTTGCCCGACCGAGGGCCGGCCGGGGGGACCGTACGCTAAGCGGTATGGGTGCCGTGAAGACCAAGCGGATGCCGCGTGCGGTCCGTGAACAGCAGATGCTGGACGCCGCCGTGCAGATCTTCGGACAACGGGGGTACATGGCCGCGTCGATGGACGAGATAGCCGAACTCGCGGGCGTGTCCAAGCCGTTGGTCTACCTGTACCTGAACTCAAAGGAAGACCTCTTCACCGCCTGCATCCGCCGCGAGGCGAGGGCGCTCGTCGAGGCCGTGCGGGCCGGTGTCCGGCCCGATCTGCCCGCCGACCGGCAACTCTGGGAAGGGCTGGGGGCGTTCTTCGCCCACACCGCGCGCCACCCGGACGCCTGGTCGGTCCTGCACCTCCAGGCCCGTACGCACGGCGAGCCCTTCGCCGCCGAGGTCGCCGCGATGCGCGAGGAGATCGTCGCGTTCGTGACCCAGCTGATCCTCGCCGCCGCCCGTGAGGCACACCGCGACCCCGACCTCCCGGAACGTGAGGTCGCCGGCCTCGCCGAGGCCCTGGTCGGTGCCGCCGAGTCGCTCGCCGCCTGGGCCAACGCCACCCCGGGCGTCACCGCCCGCCAGGCCGCGGCCACGATGATGAACTTCGCCTGGGCAGGGCTGGGCGACCTCATGGCGGGGCGGCCGTGGTCACCTCCGGTGGAGCACGAGGAGCGGGCCGGGAGTCAGATGGACGAGCGGGCGAGGGCTCAGGTGGAGTAGACGTCTCCCGTCAGGTGGATCCGGTCCTCCCGGCCGCGTAGTTCGAACCGGCCGTCCTCCGCCGCGTACGTCACCGCCCCCGGCAGCAGGACCGGTGCGCGGAACTCCGCGCGTACGTGGCAGGACTCCGGCGTGCCGTGCGCGGCGAGGCAGCGGGCGACGGTCCACATGCCGTGGGCGATGGCCCGGGGGAAGCCGAACAGGCGGGCCGTGAGCGGGTGAAGGTGGATCGGGTTGCGGTCGCCGGACGCCGCCGCGTACCGGCGTCCGACGTCCTCGGCGAGCCGCCACTCGGCGACGGCCGGCAGCGGTTGCCGTATGTCCTGCCGGGGCGTCCTGGTCTCCTCCGGGCGCGTTCCGGCCTCCTCCCGGTGCGCCTGGGCGGGCCGCTGCGTGCGGTGCCGGGCGAGGTAGGTGCTCCTCGACTCCCAGACGACGTCCCCGTCCTCGCGCACCTCGGTGACGACGGTCGCCTCCGTGCCGCGCCGGTGGGGTGCCAACCCCTCGATGTACACCGTGAGTTCGTACGCGCCGGTGGCCGGCATCGCCCGGTGCCGGGTCATCGTGATCGACGTGTGGACGAGGCCCAGCAGCGGCAGCGGGAAGTCCCGGCCGCTCATCAGCCGCATGGCCAGGGGGAATCCCAGCACGTGCGGATACGCCACCGGCAGCGCGTCCTCCCCGGTCGGGAACCCGCAGACCCGCTCGTACGCCGCCAGCCGCGCGAGGTCGACGCGCAGGCCCGGCAGGACGAGCCGGGTGCGCGGGAACTGAGCGTCGGGGGCCGGGCGTTTGAAGGGGGACAGCAGGGCACCGCGCGCGAGGAGCGGGGCGAGGGAGGGGGACCCGGTGAGGACGAGAGCGGCGTCGGCCATCACGCCCCCAGCAGGCTCTGGCCGCATACGCGGACGACCTGCCCGTTGACCGCGCCCGAGGCCGGGTGTGCGAGCCAGGCGGTGGTCTCGGCGACATCGGCCGGAAGGCCTCCTTGCGCGAGGGAGTTCATGCGGCGGCCCGCCTCGCGGATGAACAGCGGGACGGCGGCCGTCATCTTCGTCTCGATGAAGCCCGGCGCGACCGCGTTGACCGTCACCCCGTGCTCGGCGAGCGCGCGCGGCGCGAGGGAGCGGACCAGACCGACGATGCCCGCCTTGCTCGCGCCGTAGTTGGTCTGCCCCGCGTTGCCGGCGATGCCCGCGATGGAGGCGGTCGCCACGATCCGGCCGCCCCGGTTCAGCGTCCCGGACTTCAGCAGCGCGTCCGTCGTGCGCAGCACGCTCGCCAGGTTCACCTCCAGCACCGGGATCCAGCGCTCGGCGGGCATGTTGACCAGTCGCCGGTCCCGTGTGATGCCCGCGTTGTGGACGAGCAGGTCCAGGCCGTCCGGCAGGGCCTCGGCGATCCGCGTGCCCGCGTCGGCGGCCGTGATGTCGAGGAGCAGCGCGGTGCCGCCGAGCCGGTCGGCGACGCGCCGGGCGTCCTGCTCGGCCTGCGGCACGTCGAGGACGACGACCCGGGCCCCGTCCCGGGCGAGCGTCTCGGCGACGGCCTCGCCGATGCCGCGGGCGGCGCCGGTGACCAGGGCGGTGCGGCCGGTGAGGGGGCGGTTCCAGTCGACGGGGGCGGAGGGCTCGTCGTCCGGGGCGGTCTCGCCCGGCCCCGTCTCACCCGCCCCGACCTCGATCACCTGCCCGCTCACATACGCCGACTTGGGCGACAGCAGGAAGCGCAGCGTGGACTCGGCGGCCGAGGCGTCCGTGAGCCGGACCAGGTTCACGGTCCTGCCCCGGCCGATCTCCTTGCCCAGGGAGCGCGTGAAGCCCTCCAGGGCCTGCTGGGCGGCGGCCTGGTGATGGTCGGCGGGGTCGAGCGGAGCGCCGAGCAGGACCACGCGCCCGCTCGCGGCGACCGACCGTACGACGGGATGCAGGGCGGCGTGCACCTCGGCCAGGCCCTCGACGTCCCGTACGCCGGTCGCGTCCAGGACGACGGCCGCCGCCCGGTCGGAACCGGCCGGGCCGATCCCGGTGCGGGCGAGGACCGGTGCCAGGTCGAGGGCGGACCGGCCGGCGGTGAGGTGGCGCAGGCCGCCGTCGAGGGCGGGCCGCTCGGGGGACCAGCGGGTCAGCGCCGCCGGCTGGGGCAGGCCGAGCCGTCGGGTGAGGAAGCGGCCGGGCCCGGTGGCGGTGAAGCTCAGATAGCGGTCGGCCATGGCGACTCCCAGCTCGGATGACTGCTCACACTTGCTTACTCTGGAGTAAGGTTACCGTAGGTAAGGCTACGTCACAGGCGAGGAGCGGTCGAGATGAGCCCCCAGAAGATGTCGGTGCGGCGCGTGGCGGTCGTCGGCGGAGCGCGCATCCCGTTCGCCCGCTCCGACGGCCCGTACGCCACCGCCTCCAACCAGCAGATGCTCACCGCCGCCCTCGACGGCCTGGTCGAGCGGTACGGGCTCCAGGAGCCGGGCGCGGTCGGCGAGTTCGTGGCCGGCGCGGTCCTCAAGCACAGCCGCGACTTCAACCTCGCCCGCGAGACGGTCCTCGGCTCGCGTCTGCACCCCACCACCCCCGCCTACGACATCCAGCAGGCCTGCGGCACCGGACTCCAGGCCGTCATCGCCGCCGCCAACAAGATCGCCCTCGGCCAGACCGAATCGGCGGTCGCGGGCGGTGCCGACACGGCGAGCGACGCGCCCCTGGGCGTCAACGACTCGCTGCGCCGCATCCTGCTGGAGGCCCGCCGGGCGAAGTCGCTGGGCGGCCGCGTGAAGGCCCTGGCGAAGGTGCGCCCGGGCCACCTCGTCCCCGACATCCCGCGCAACGCCGAGCCGCGCACCGGACTGTCCATGGGCGAACACGCCGCCGTCACCGCCCGCGCCTGGGGCATCGGCCGCGAGGCGCAGGACGAACTGGCGGCGGCCAGTCACCAGCGGCTGGCGGCGGCGTACGAACGCGGCTTCTTCCAGGACCTGGTGACCCCCTTCCGGGGCCTCGCCCGCGACCAGAACCTGCGCCCCGGCTCGACCGTGGAGAAACTCGCCTCGCTGAAGCCGGTGTTCGGCCTCGACCACCCCGACCCGACCATGACGGCCGGGAACTCGACCCCGCTGACGGACGGGGCGGCGACCGTGCTGCTGGCGAGCGAGGAGTGGGCCCGCGAGCGCGGCCTGGAGCCGCTGGCGTATCTCACCGCGTACGAGACGGCGGCCGTCGACTTCGTCGGTGGAGACGTCGCCGGCGGCGAGGACGGGCTGCTCATGGCGCCCGCGTACGCCGTGCCGCGCATGCTGGAGCGGGCCGGACTGGGCCTCGCCGACTTCGACCTGGTGGAGATCCACGAGGCCTTCGCCTCCCAGGTGCTGGCGACGCTCGCCGCCTGGGAGAAGCGGGGTCTGGGCACGGTGGACCGCGCCCGGCTGAACGTCGCGGGCTCGTCCCTCGCCACCGGCCATCCCTTCGCCGCCACCGGCGCCCGGATCGTGGCGACTCTGGCCAAACTGCTCGCCGAACGCGACGCGCCCGCCCGCGGGTTGATCTCCGTCTGCGCGGCGGGCGGGCAGGGGGTGACGGCGATCCTGGAACGGGCCTGAGGCCGACAGCGGACCGAACGTGAAGGTCCCTCACGTAACCCCCGAGAATGCACAGGCCTGGCTCCGGACCATCCCCTAACCCGCACAAACCCGCCACGCGAGGCCCGTACGATCCCGTTCCTACCGTCAGTAACCCCTTTCTGGGGGTTCAACCGGTTGAGCGCCTCGGCGTGCGAGGCACGTACGTATGCAGCAAGCAGTTCCTTCGCTGCGCGCCCCAGGAGCCGCCCGTGTCCACTGCCCATCCCTCCTCCGCCTACGGCGACATCTACGGCGGACCGGTCCTGGTCGAGCCCGAGACGCGGCGGCTCGACGGGGCGGTGCGGGAGGCGTCCGTACCGCCGCTGGCGCCGCCGTGGACCCACGGGTCCCTCGCCGACCTGCCGTTCGACAACGCGAGCGCGGACCCGGGCGCCGTGGCGCTCAGCCGCAAGGACGCCGACGGGCGCTGGAGCGACGTGACGGCGGCGCAGTTCGCCGGCCAGGTGCTGGCCGTGGCGAAAGGGCTGATCGCCGAAGGGCTGATGCCCGGCGACCGGATCGCCGTGATGGCCCGGACCATCTACGAGTGGACCGTCCTGGACTTCGCGGCCTGGGCGGCCGGTCTGGTCACCGTGCCCATCTATCCCACGTCCTCCGTCTTCCAGGCCCGCTGGATCCTCCAGGACTCCGGCGCCGTCGCCCTCGTCACCGAGTTCGCCGGGCAGGCCGCCGCACTCGGCCCGGAGCGCGAGCGCCTGCCCGACCTGAAGCACATGTGGATCGTGGAGAAGGGCCACATCGACCGGCTGACGGAGGCCGGGGCGCACCTCAGCGACCAGGAGGTCGAGGTGCGGCGCGGCATGCTGGGCCCCGACACCCTCGCCACCCTCGTCTACACCTCCGGCACCACGGGCCGCCCCAAGGGCTGCGCGCTCACCCACGGCAACTTCTTCGCCGAGGTCGACAACGCCATCGAGCTGCTCTACCCCGTCTTCCGGGCCAAGACCAGCGAAGAGGCATCGGTGCTGCTGTTCCTGCCCATGTCCCACGTCTTCGGGCGCATGGTGGCGATCGCCTGCGTCCGCGCCCGGGTACGGCTCGGCCACGCGCCCAGCATCAAGGCGGAGAACCTGCTCCCGGACCTGGCGAGCTTCCGGCCGACCTGTCTGCTCGCCATCCCGTACATGCTGGAGAAGGTCTTCAACGCGGCCCGCGCCAAGGCCGAGGCGGGCGGCCGGGTGACGTCCTTCGACCGCGCCGTGGCGATCGCGCGGCGCTACGGCGAGGCGATGGAGGCCCAGCAGACCGGCACCGGCCCCGGCCCCTCCCGCGCCCTGAGGACCGCCCGCGTCTTCTACGACCCCCTCGTCTACCGCCGGATCCGCAACGCCATGGGCGGCAGGGTCCGCTACGCCATCTGCGGCGGCTCACCCCTGGGCCGCCGCCTCGCCGCGTTCTACGCCGGAGCCGGCATCGAGATCTTCGAGGGCTACGGCCTCACGGAGACCACCGGCGCGTCGACCGTCACCCCGCCCCTCAAACCCCGCCTGGGCACGGTCGGCTGGCCCCTGCCCGGCACCCGCGTCCGGATCGCCGCCGACGGCGAGATCCTCCTCGCCGGCGACCACGTCCTGCGCGGCTACTGGGACCCCCAGGCCGGTGGCGTCGTACCCGCCGCCCCCGACGGCTGGCTCGCCACCGGCGACATCGGCGAACTCGACGACGACGGCTACCTGACGATCACCGGCCGCAAGAAGGAACTGCTGATCACCGCGGGCGGCAAGAGCGTCGCCCCGGCACCCCTGGAGAACTGGCTGCGCTCCCACCCGCTGATCTCCCAGTGCATGGTCGTGGGCGACGGCCGCCCCTTCGTCTCGGCCCTGATCACCCTGGACCCGGACGGCATCACCCACTGGCGCCAGATGAACGGCAAGCACCCCGTACCGCCCAAACTCCTCGTCGACGACGAGGAACTCCGCGCGGTCCTCCAGCGCGCCGTCGACGACGCCAACAAGATGGTCTCCCGCCCCGAGTCCATCCGCCGCTTCGCGATCCTCCCCGAGGACTTCACCGAGGAGGCGGGCCACCTCACCCCCTCGATGAAGCTCCGCCGCGAGGCCGTGATGCGCACCTTCGCGGCAGAAGTGGAGGCCCTGTACACGCGGTGAGGCACCGAGCCCGCGCCGGTTTCCCCGACCAGGCCTCCTCCCGCCTTCCAGGGCGGCTACCGTCCTGTCATGGGGTGGAAGTCGAAGCGGGTCGAGACGGGCGGGGAGCGGGCGGTCGGGGCGGGAGGTGACGTCAAGGCCGCCGCGACCGGCGACTACGGCGTGGCCGTGCACATCGAGAACCAGTACGTGCAGCAGACGGTGGAAACGGTCCTGACCCCCGAGGAGACGGACGAGGCGCTGCGCCGTTACGCCACGCGCATCCGCGAGACCTACGGCCGCCTGGACCTGGAGGTGCTGATCCCGACCGAGGAGGGCGAGCATCCTCCGGTCGGTCTGGACGAGGTGTTCGTCGCGCCCACCGTACGGGCCGACCCGCCGCCCGTGGAGCTGCCCCGCGACATCCGTCAGCGGCTCGTGGACTCCGGTGAGTGGCCGTCGAGTCTCCCGCCCGGCCTCGAACGCGAGGCACTGGACCGCGCCCGGCAGGCCTACGCGGAGCGTCCCGCGCGGGACGTCCTGGAGGTGCTGGCCGGCCCGCACGAGGACCGTCTCGTCCTGCTCGGCGACCCCGGCGCGGGCAAGTCGACCCTCGCACGCCATCTCGCGCTGACCCTCACCGGAGCGGTCCGGCCGGGCGACCCGCTGGCAGCCCTCGACGGCCGCGTCCCGCTCGTCGTCGAACTACGGGAGTACGCCGCGGGGGAGTGGCGGGAGCGGACGTTCGAGGACTTCCTCGAGCACCTGCACACCACGAAGGGCATGGCGCCCCCGTACCCGGTCACCGAGCGGATCCTGGCCGAGGGGCGTGCGGTGGTCGTCTTCGACGGCCTGGACGAACTCTTCGAACCCGCCGCACGGGAACAGGTCGGTCACCGCATCGCCGACTTCGCCGGCCGCCACCAGCGGGCCGGGGTCCGGGTGGTGGTGACCTCGCGCGTCATCGGATACCGGCGGGGCGTCCTGGAGCGCGCCGGTTTCGCCCACTACATGGTCCAGGACCTGAGCCGGCAGCAGATAGAGCAGTTCTCCCGGCAGTGGTACGCCACCGCCTACCCGCACGACGAGGAGCGAGCCGCCCGTCTGTGCCGCCGGCTCACCGAGGCGGTCGGGCACTCCCGGCCGGTGGGTGAACTGGCCGGCAATCCCCTCCTGCTGACCATCCTCGCCATCATCGGCCGCCGCAGGGAGCTGCCCCGGGACCGGCAGGGCGTCTACCGGCACGCCGTCGCGGTCCTGGTGGCGCACTGGGACGAACACGCCAAGCACCTGCGCGGGCCGACGGACCTGGAGGCGCTGTCCTACCTCGGGGACGAGGACCGGCACGAGCTGCTCCGGCTCGTCGCCCGGCGCATGCAGGACGGCGAGGGCGGCATCGCCGGCAACCACATCCACCAGGACGAACTGCTCGCCACGTTCAAGGAGTACCTGTCCGAGCAGTACGAACTGCCCGTCGCACAGGCCGTGTCGGCGGCCCGGACGATGGTGCGGCAGTTCCGGGAGCGGAACTTCATCCTCAGCCACTACGGGGGCGGGGTGTACGGCTTCGTGCACCGGGCCTTCCTGGAGTACCTCGCGGCCGTCGACATCGACCGGCGCTACACGCGGGAGCGGGAGTGGACCCGGGAGGAGTTCGTCGAGGAGGTCTTCGCACGGCACGCGGAGGACCCGGCCTGGCACGAGGTCCTGCTGCTCCTGGTCGGGCAGATCGGGGAGCGGGAAGCGGGCGCGGTGATCGACCGGTTGCTGGAGATGCACCGGCGGCGGGCCGACCCGGACTGGGACTCGTCCCTGCTGACGCTGAGCGTGCGGGCGCTGGCGGAAGTGCGCAGGATCGGCGTGTTGGCGGGGCAGAGCAGGGGGGTTGTGGACGAAATCGTCGCGCGCACGGAGCGGAGAGATTCGTTGTTTCTGCTGACCGGCGTCGACGGGATGGAAGAGACCCTGGCTGCCTTCAAGACATTTCCTCCGCACTGGAGCGGGCGATCCCGGTTTCTGCGCTGGTTCCATCTGCGCGGCCAGTTCCTCAGCGAGTCGCTGCCTGGCCAGTACGCGTCCGTGCTCTACCAGGATTCGACGATCCCGCGGATCATGGCCGGGTGGGCCCATTCCGACTTGGTTCAGGCCGCCCTTGTGGAAGGGCTGGCGGAACGCTGGGGAGCCGAGCGGGATATCCGTGAGCTGCTGCGCACACGCGCGGCCGCCGACCCCGCTGAGCGCGTCCGCAGTATGGCTCTGGAAGCGCTGGCCGAACTGGGCTCGGGCGAGGAGGGCGTCAGCGAGCTGCTCGCGGATCGTTCGGTCGCGGACCCCTCACTGCAAATCCGCACCCTCGCGCTGTCACTCCGCGGTGACAACGCGTCGGACGAGGACCTGTGGGCGCCCATCACCGCCCTCGCCGTCTCCGCCGAGGACAAGTACCAGCGGTGCCAGGCGTTGTCCGCGCTGGCTCAGCATCGTGGTGACCAGCCCGAGGTCAGGGAACTGCTTTGCCGCTTGGCGATCGAAGACCCCGACGGCTCCGTGCGGGATGAGGCACTGAGCCATCTCGATGGTCTGCTGGACGACGAACGCGTGGCGGCCCTGATGCGCAGCCGGGTAGCGGAGGACCCGGCCCCCCACGTCCGGCTGACAGCCCTGTCTTACCTGACCCATCACACGGGGGAGCCCGAGCTGGCGCGCAGACTCGCAGTCGAGGACCCGTACTCGTTCGTCCGGTCACAGGCCCTGTTCAGCTTGCGGGCCATCCGTGGTGACGACCCCGCCACTTGGGAGCTGGCCCGGCGTCGAGCCGTTGCGGACCCGGACGAGAGGGTCCGCCGCTCGGCGTGCAGCATGCTGTGGCAGACGGCGGGATCCCAGCTCGGCACGGTCGAGTTCCTGCGCGAGCGGGCTGTCGCGGACCCCGGACCGCAGGCTCGGGGAGGCGCGCTCTACGGGCTGGTACGACTGGCAGCGGACGAGCCCGGCACCTGGGAACTCGTCCGCGATGCCGTCGACGACACCGATGGCGTCGTACGGGCAGAGGCCGTGGAGCACCTGTGCTGCTACCGCGGGGACGATGCCGGAACATGGGAGCTGGTCCTGGACCGACTCGCCAACGATCCCGAGACACGGGTCCGCACCGAGGTGCTGCGTGGCCTGAGGCACTACCGGGGTGACGAGTCCGCAAAGTGGGCCGCGATCCGTGCCCGCGCGTATGACGACGATTCCGTCCTGGTCAGAAAGTTGGCGCTGGCATGGCTGGCCACGGGCCGGGACGACACCGCGCCCCACGAGGTGTTCCGGGACCGGGCGGTCGCCGATGGCGATCCCGTGATCCGGGCCGACGCCCTGCGCTGGTACGCCGTGTGCGAGACGGACGCCACGGCTGCCGAGTTCCTGCGTCACCGGGCCGTCGCCGACCCCGACCCCCAACCCCGCATCGCCGCCCTGCAGTCACTCGCCTTCGGCTGGCCAGCCCACCCGGAGACCCTGCCGCTGCTGCGGGAGAGGGTCGAGTCCGACGAGGATGAAGAGGTACGGGACGTGTCGGCGCGTGCTCTGGCGGCGGCCGAGTCGCTGTGCCCCCTCAGTGACCGGCTGCCCTGAGAAGGGCCCGGCGGCGAGCCCCCGCTCGGCCTTTGCGAGGTCTTCACACCTGGTCCTTGACGACGCACGGTGTCTCCCCGTTGGCTTTCTGCCACCTCGTCGCGATGCTCCCCCATCGGAAGGCACCACCAGTGAAAGCGCGTACCACCCGTCGGCCCGCTGTGCGTCCCCTCTCCATAGCCCTGGCGGTCACCGTGTCGGCCCTGTCCCTCGCCGCCTGCGGCGGCAGCGGGAGTGACGACTCCGCGGGCGTGAAGAAGGGCAACGACATCACGGTGGGTCTGCTGCTGCCCGACCGGGACACGGCGCGCTTCGAGAAGTTCGACTACCCCCTGATCAAGAACGAGGTCGCCGAACTCACCGAGAACCAGGGCAAGGTCAAGTACGCCAACGCCGAGGCGAGCGTGTCCAGACAGAGCGAGCAGTTCCAGAAGATGATCGCCGACAAGGTCGACGTCATCCTGGTGGACGCGCTGAACTCCAAGACCATCGCGTCGGACGTGCAGAAGGCCAAGGACGCCGGCATCCCGGTCATCGCCTACGACCGGCTCGCCGAGGGCCCGATCGACGCCTACGTCTCCCACGACAACGAACTCGTCGGGCAGGTGCAGGGCCGCGCCATCGTCGGGGAACTGGGCGACAAGGCCAAGAACAGCAAGGTCGTCATGATGAACGGCGACCCCGCCGACCCGAACACGGCACGCTTCAAGGACGGCGCTCTCGGCGAACTCCAGGGGCAGGTCGACATCGTCCAGCAGTACGACACCAAGGAGTGGAAGCCCTCGATCGCCAAGGCCAACATGAAGAAGGCGATCCAGACCGTCGGGCTGAACAACATCGCCGCCGTCTACTCCGCCAACGACGGCATGGCGGGCGCCGTCATCGAGGCGCTGGAGGAGGCGGGCGCCTCCAGGATCCCGCCGGTGACCGGGCAGGACGCCAACCTGGACGCGGTGCAGCGGATCGTGTCGGGGGAGCAGTACATGACCGTGTACAAGTCGTTCCTGCTGGAGGCGACGAACGCCGCGAAGATCGCCGTGGCCAAGGTCCAGGGACGCTCCATCGAGTTCGCCGCGCTGACCCGGGACACGGTCGACAGCCCCACGCAGAAGAACATCCCGGCGATGCTGGTGCCGGTGGTCGCCCTCACCAAGGACAACATCAAGGAGACGGTGATCACGGACGGGGTCTACACGGTCAAGGACATCTGCACGGCGAAGTACAAGGCGGACTGCGCGGCGATCGGCCTCGACTAGAACCTTCCACAGGCCGCCGTTGTCTGGCTCTTGACTTCGCAAGGTGCCCGCGCGACATTCCCCACCCCTTGAGGTGTCCCGTCGCGCTGGAGACGTCATGACCACTGACATGAACTCCGCACCATCGGCTGCTCCCCCTGGTTCCCCGTCCCGAAGACGAGTGCTGGCCGGTGCCGCGGGTGCCGGCCTCGCGGTCGCCGCCGGAGTGCAACAGGGCGCCCACGCCGCCGACTTACCCCCGCTCGGCACGTACGACGTCGTCGTCATCGGCTCCGGCGCGGCCGGGATGACCGCCGCGCTGACCGCCGCCGGGCAGGGCCTGAGCTGCGTCGTCGTGGAGAAGGCCGCGACCTTCGGCGGCTCGACCGCCCGCTCCGGTGCCGGGATCTGGATCCCGAACAACCCGGTGATCCTCGAGGCCGGTGTCCCCGACACCCCGGCCAAGGCCGCCGCCTATCTCGCCGCCGTCGTCGGCCCGGAGGTCCCCGCGGACCGGCAGCGCGCCTTCCTCGCCCACGGCCCGGCGACCATCTCCTACGTCATGGAGCACAGCCCCCTGCGCTTCCGCTGGATGGAGGGCTACAGCGACTACTACCCGGAGCTGCCCGGCGGCTTGCCGAACGGCCGCTCCATCGAGCCCGACCAGCTGGACGGCAGGCTCCTCGGCGCCGAACTGGCCCGTCTGAACCCACCGTACCTTGACGTCCCCGCCGGCATGGTGGTCTTCGGCGCCGACTACAAGTGGCTGACCCTGGCCGCCGTGAACGCCCGCGGCGCAGCCGTCGCCGCCCAGAGCCTGGCCCGCGGCACGAAGGCCGCGGCGCTCGGCCAGAAGCCCCTGACGATGGGCCAGGCACTGGCGGCGGGCCTGCGCGCGGGGCTGCGCTCCGCCGGCGTACCGGTATGGCTGAACACGCCCCTGAGCGACCTGCATGTCGAGAACGGCAGGGTCACCGGAGCCGTGGTCACCCGCGACGGCGCCCCGGGCCTGATCCGCGCCCGCCGGGGCGTGATCGTCGGCTCCGGCGGCTTCGAGCACAACGCGGCGATGCGCGAGCGGTACCAGCGCGGGCCGATCGGCACGGAGTGGACGGTCGGGGCGAAGGAGAACACCGGCGACGGCATCCGGGCGGGGGAGCGGCTCGGCGCGGCGCTCGACCTGATGGACGACGCGTGGTGGGGCCCGGCGATCCCGGTCCCGGGCCAGCCCTACTTCTGCCTCGCCGAACGCACGCTCCCGGGCGGGCTGCTGGTGAACGGATCGGGCAGGCGCTTCGTCAACGAGGCCGCGCCCTACAGCGACGTCGTCCACACCATGTACGACGTCCACGACACCGACCCGGCCATCCCGTCCTGGCTGATCGTCGACCAGAACTACCGCAACCGGTACCTCTTCAAGGACGTCCTGCCGGCCCTGCCCCTGCCCGGCTCCTGGTACGACTCGGGCGCCGCGCACAAGGCCTGGACCCTGGACGCCCTGGCCGCGTCGATCGGCGTCCCGGCGGCGGCCCTGCGCACGACCGTCGACCGCTTCAACTCCCAGGCACGGCGGGGCGAGGACCCCGACTTCCACCGCGGCGACAGCGCCTACGACCACTACTACACGGACCCGTCGGTCCTCCCGAACCCCTGCCTGGCGGCCCTCTGGCTGCCTCCCTACCACGCCTTCCGCATCGTCCCCGGCGACCTCGGCACGAAAGGCGGCATGCGGACGGACGCCCGGGCCCGCGTCCTGCGCCCCGACGGCTCGGTGATCCCGGGCCTGTACGCGGCGGGCAACGCCAGCGCGGCGGTGATGGGCCACAGTTACGCGGGCGCGGGCTCCACGATCGGGCCGGCGATGACCTTCGGGTACATCGCGGCGAGGGATATCGCGGGGGCGTTGTGAGGGAGTACTGCTAGGAAACCGGCTCGGGGGGCTTGCGGGCGACCAGGCACGCCTGGCGGACCGGCTCCCCGAGCGCCTCGTCGGGCTCCCGGACGGTCCGGGAGCGCACTTCGAACCCGGCGGCTTCCAGCAGGGCGGCGATCCGCTCCGGCCGCCGCCGCAGGAAGGTCAGCGCCACCCGGTGCCCGAAGGCCTCCTCGTAGCGGCGGGGCTGGTCACCGGCCTGGAAGCCGAGGAGCAGATGCCCGCCGGGGCGCAGGACGCGGTGGAACTCGGCGAAGACGGCCGGCAGCCGGTCGAGCGGGGTGTGGACGGTGGAGTACCAGGACACGACCCCGTCGAGCGAGCCGTCGGGCAGGTCCAGCTCCAGCATCGAGCCCTGCTCGAACCGCAGGCCTGGATTCTCACGCCGGGCGATCGCGAGCATCGACTCCGACAGGTCCACCCCGAACACGGACAGCCCCCGCGACGCCAGATACGCGGTCACCCGCCCGGGCCCACACCCCAGGTCGGCGACCTCGCCCCCCTCACCCACGAGCTCCGCGAACCCGTACAGCAGCCCCAGATCCAACGGCATCGCCACGCGCGGCTCACTGAAGCGGGCGGCGTAGTCCTCCGCCACGGCGTCGTA
Source organism: Streptomyces sp. NPDC016851 (assembly GCF_055562795.1). NCBI lineage: Bacteria > Bacillati > Actinomycetota > Actinomycetes > Kitasatosporales > Streptomycetaceae > Streptomyces > Streptomyces sp. NPDC016851. Next base: position 420,864 of record NZ_JBVHEP010000003.1, on the reverse strand, counting down.
GAAGACCCGGGTCTCATCCACAAAGTCGAGGTCAGTCATCCTCCGACCCTATGGCGGGGCACTGACACCGCTGGGGGCTTCTACGGCGTCCCGTCGTCGCACGGCCGTCTTACCGGTCTACCGGTCTACCGGTCCTCGTCCGTCCGCCGCGCTCCGAGGCCCGCGCCCGCGCCCGCGCCGATCGCCGTGCCCAAGCCGAGTCCCAGGGCCAGACCGAGGCCGATGTTGTCGAAGACGGTCAGGCCGAGGACGAGTCCCGTCGCCGTCCCGAGGGACAGACCGAGGGACAGGCCCAAGGCCAGGCGCTTGTCTGCGGGGGTGCCGCTGTCTTCCCCGTCGTGCTCCGGGTCCGGGTCTCTCTGCATCCGGGCATCCTCTCAGGGCCACGGGACCAGGGGCCACGGGATCAGGTCCCACGGGATCAGGTCCCACGGGATCAGGGGCCAGAATTCGCCGGAAATTCACCGGAGGGCAAGGGGAGCAAAAGGCAGGAGCCCCGCCGCCTTACGGCGCGGGGCTCCTTGGGTACTACTGATCAGACCGGCGTGACGTTCTCAGCCTGCGGGCCCTTCGGACCCTGCGTGACGTCGAAAGACACCTGCTGGTTCTCCTCGAGGGACCGGAAGCCGGTCGCATTGATCGCGGAGTAGTGGACGAAGACGTCGGGGCCGCCGCCCTCCTGGGCGATGAAACCAAAGCCCTTTTCGGCGTTGAACCACTTAACGGTTCCGGTAGCCATAAGCCCTCCTTGGGCTCAAAAGGGTTGCCCTGCTCCAGAACCAGCAAGTGTGAAGATGAATTCTGCACAACTGCATACGTCTGAGAATGACGAGAGCCCGCGGTCACATGCTCCGCAGGCTCTGTACTGCAAGGGAAACCAAACTGCAACTTGCGACGAGCCTAGCACGCAGGCCCCGGAATGCAATAGGGGTCAAGATCACGTCACCCGAATGTTTGAACACCGTCCGCCGACTGGCGGTGAGGGCGCCGGCGACAGGTCCCGGACCCACGGCGGGGCCGGGCGCGGGCCCGTAGGCCATGAGGGCTAGCCTCACGATGTGGACAATCCTCGCACCCGGCCGCGCGTCGGCCACATCCAGTTCCTGAACTGCCTGCCCCTGTACTGGGGGCTCGCCAGAACGGGCACGCTCCTCGACTTCGAGCTCACCAAGGACACCCCTGAGAAGCTCAGCGAGAAGCTGGTGCAGGGCGATCTCGACATCGGTCCGATCACCCTGGTCGAGTTCCTCAAGAACGCCGACGACCTCGTCGCCTTCCCCGACATCGCCGTCGGCTGCGACGGCCCCGTCATGTCCTGCGTGATCGTCTCGCAGGTCCCCCTGGACCGGCTGGACGGCGCCCGCGTCGCCCTCGGTTCGACCTCCCGCACCTCCGTCCGCCTCGCCCAGCTGCTCCTCGCCGAGCGCTACGGCGTCCAGCCGGACTACTACACGTGCCCGCCCGACCTCAGCCTGATGATGCAGGAGGCCGAGGCCGCCGTTCTCATCGGCGACGCGGCCCTGCGCGCGAACATGGTCGACGGCCCGCGCTTCGGCCTGGACGTGCACGACCTGGGCGCGCTGTGGAAGGAGTGGACGGGCCTGCCGTTCGTCTTCGCGGTCTGGGCGGCGCGCCGTGACTACGCGGAGCGCGAGCCGGTCATCACGCGCAAGGTGCACGAGGCCTTCCTCGACTCCCGCAACCTCTCCCTGGAGGAGGTCGGCAAGGTCGCCGAGCAGGCCGCCCGCTGGGAGGCCTTCGACGAGGAGACCCTCGCCCGCTACTTCACGACCCTCGACTTCCGCTTCGGCGGCCCGCAGCTGGAGGCGGTCGCCGAGTTCGCCCGCCGGGTCGGCCCCTCGACCGGCTTCCCCGCGGACGTGAAGGTGGACCTGCTCCAGCCGTGAGCGGGCCCGCGCTCCCGCACTACTCTGCTGGGGAGTGCGCGCGTACGGGGTCCGGCGGGGGCCTGCGGGCGCCTACGGGGGAGGGTGACGCCATGCGGCCGCTCGAAGTCGACGAACCCACCGTCGTGGGGCCCTACCGGCTGCTCGGCCGGCTGGGCTCCGGCGGCATGGGCCGGGTCTACCTGGGCCGCAGCGCCGGCGGCCGCACGGTCGCGGTGAAAATCGTCCATCCGCACTTCGCGCTGGACGAGGAGTTCCGGGCCCGCTTCCACCGCGAGGTCGAGGCCGCCCGCCGGGTCGGCGGCGCCTGGACGGCACCCGTCCTGGACGCCGACCCGGACGCACGGGTGCCCTGGGTGGCGACGGCCTACGCGGCGGGTCCCTCGCTGTCGGCCGCGGTCACCGAGGGCGGCGCGCTGCCCGCCCACACCGTACGGGTGCTGGGGGCGGGGCTGGCCGAGGCGCTGGCGGCGGTGCACGACCTGGGCCTGGTGCACCGGGACGTGAAGCCGTCGAACGTCCTGCTCACGCTCGACGGGCCGCTGCTGATCGACTTCGGCATCGCACGGGCCACGGACGGTACGGCGTCCCTGACCTCCACGGGCGTGTCGATCGGCTCGCCCGGCTACATGTCGCCCGAGCAGATCCTCGGCAAGGGCGTCACGGGCGCGGCGGACGTCTTCTCGCTCGGCGCGGTCCTGGCGTACGCGGCGACCGGCGAACCGCCCTTCCCCGGGGACTCCTCGGCGGCCCTGCTCTACAAGGTCGTCCACGAGGAGCCGGAACTCGGCGCGCTGGACGGGCCGTTGCGGGAGCTCACGGCGGCCTGCCTGGCGAAGGACCCGGGCGCGCGGCCGGCCCCCGCCGAGGTGGCCCGGCGGCTGGCGCCCGAGGGCGCGGCCCGGCTGGTGGCGGGCGGGTGGCTGCCGGGGGCGCTGGTGGAGCAGGTGAGCCGGAGCGCCGTGCGGCTGCTGAACCTGGAGGCGACGGGTCCCGGGGCGGCCGGGGGCCCTTCGGGGCCGGTCGGTTTCAGCAGCCCGTCCGTGTCTGCGGCGGAGACGGGGACGCCGGCGGACAACAAGACGCCGGTGGATAGCGTGACTTCGGGTGGGGCGGTGGCGCGGGCTGGGGCGGTGGCGCCGGGTGGGACGGTGGCGCCGGGTGAGACGGTGACGCCGGGTGAGACGGTGACGCCGGGTGCGGCGGTGGCGCCGGGCGAAACGGTGGCGCCGACGGACACCGTGCCGCCGGGTGGGACGGTGACGCCGACTGGGGCGGTGCCACCGAGTGGGACGGTGCCGCCAGTGGAGGCGGCGGGGCCGGTTGGCGTGTTCGGGCCGCCGCCGGTGATGCCCGCGCCGGCCGTACCTGCCTCCACCGCCGAACCCACCGCCGAACCCACCGCCGAACCCACCGTCGAACCCGCCGCCGTACCAGCCCCGGCCCCCGTACCCGCACCCCGGGACGGCGGTCCGCAGGACGACACCGCCGTCCCGTCGTCCGCCGGCCGGCGCCCCGGCAGGGTGTCCGTCTCCGTGGCGGCGACGTCCACGCCGGAGGGCGGCGGCCGGGTGCGGAGACTGAGCTGCACCGTGGCGCTGGCGGTCGCCGGGGCGATGGCGGCCGTGACGATCGGCTCGGTGTTCGTGTTCGACCTGCTGCCGGACCGCACCTCCCACGACGACGACACGAGCGACTCCGGCGCGGGCACCGACTCTCCCCCCGCGGCGACCGCGAGCGCCGCCCCTTCCGGCGCCGTGCCCGCCGCGTACCTCGGCACCTGGGAGGGCCAGGGCACGGCCCTCGACGGCAGGCTGCCCCTCGGCACGTTCCGGATCACCGTCGAACGGGCCGCCGTGGGCCAGGATTTGGGGCGCCTGCGCCAGACCGACCAGATCGGCGGCGTCTGCGTCGACGTACTGACCCTGAAGCAGGTGACGAAGAAGGAGCTCGTCGCGACGTCCGTGGGCGCGAAGACCAACCACGGCGGCTGCAACCCGGCCCCCACGACCGTGCGCCTCACTCCGGTGGGCGACGACCTCCGGTACCGGTCGGAGAGTGAGGACTCGGGGCGTCCTCAGGCCCGGATGTCGAAGGTGCGGTAGCGGACGACCTGCGGACGTGCCGGCCGAACAGGCCGATGAGGAGCATGATCACCGCGAGGGTGGCGGCCAGGCCGACGGCCCACAGCCACGGGTAGTGCACATGCACCCAGCAGGGCCCGCCCTCGCTGTAGCAGTCGTAGTCCCAGTCACGGCGCCGCTTGGGCCGTGTGGTCGTGCCGATCACCCCGGCGACCAGGTAACACGCGGCCAGCCCGGGCAGCGACGCGACCGCCCAGGCCAGCGAACGCGGCTTGCTCTTCTTCCAGTTCATCCGGAACAGCGGTAGCACCCAGGCGAGGAAGACCAGCGGGGCCAGGGCGCCGACCGTGCCGGCGAAGGCGTACGCACCGCCGGGCCACGCGGGGGCGAATTCGCCCCAGAGCTCGTGGCCCCAGTACCACTCGAAGAGGGCCAGCGGCGTCAGCACGACGAAGCCGGCGGGGATCACCACGCAGCCCCAGGCACAGCCCCAGTCCCGCTTCTTCGCCTCGCCGGCGTTCGGCCGGCCGGGCCGGTGCTCGTACCGCAGCGCGGCCCCCGCCGCCTTCCTCCGCTTCGGCTTCGCCGAACTTCCGCTCATGGCCCCTGACTCTCACCTTGCTCAAGCGGTCACTACTGTGTCTGCGATAGCGAACACCATTAGATGCGACGAGCACACCACAGCGCGTGACACGGGGAAGGCCCACAAATGGAGACGCTGCAGCCGGACGATCCGACGGAGTTGGGCACCTACCGTCTCCTGCGAAGACTCGGCGCCGGCGGCATGGGGCGCGTCTACCTGGCCCGTTCGCCCGGTGGCCGTACCGTCGCCGTGAAGGTCGTACGGCCGGACCTGGCAGCGGATGGCGACTTCCGTGATCGCTTCAGACACGAGGTCGAGATAGCCAAGGCAGTCTCCGGCCGCTTCACCGCCCCTGTCGTGGACGCCGCCCCGGATGCGCCGCTGCCGTGGCTGGCGACGTCGTACGTGCTCGGTCCCGACCTCACGGACGTGGTCGCCGCGCACGGTGCATTGCCGGAGCGGACCGTGCGGGCACTGGCCGCTGGCCTCGCCGCTGCCCTCCAGGAGGTTCACGCGGCGGGATTGATCCACCGGGACCTGAAGCCGTCGAACGTCCTGCTGGCGGCAGACGGCCCGCGCGTCATCGACTTCGGAATCGCGCGCGCGGTGGACGGAAACCGCATGACACAGACGGGAGTCGTGGTCGGCTCACCCGGTTACATGTCACCCGAGCAGGCGCTCGGTAAGGATGTTGGTGCGGCGGGTGATGTCTTCTCGCTGGGGTCCGTGCTCGCGTTTGCGGCGACTGGCAGGGGCACGTTCGGTCACGGGGCCGTCTCGCATGCCTCGTTGCTCTATCAGGTCGTGCATGGCGAGCCCGACCTGGAGGGCGTACCGCAGCAACTGCTGGGCCTGGTGCGCGCATGTCTCGCGAAGGATCCCGCGCATCGCCCGGCTCCGTCGGAGATCGTCACTGCACTGGCACCACAGGGCGTCGAGGGCGTCCTCAGCGACTGGCTTCCGTCGGCGGTTGCATCGACGATCGCCACGCATGCGGCCGGAATCCTGGACTTGGAGGCACCGCAGCCGCCTCAGGCTCCGGTCGCTGTGTCCTTCGGGCCCGCACCGGCGATGGCGGGTGGGACCGCTGCGTCGGCGAGCACACAAATGCCGGGGTACGGGTACCCGCCGGCCTCTGGACATATCGGAACCCCTGCGGCTGCCTACGGCACCCCGATACCCGGCTACGCCACACCGCCGGGTGACGCGCAGACCCCGGGACAGGGGACGACCGCGCCAGCCCTCGCCACCGCCTCCACCGCCCCCTCCCGTCGCCGCGTCCTCGGCCTTGCGCTCGGCGGTGCCGCCGCCGTGGCTGCGGCGGGCGGGGCCGCCACTTGGTGGCTCGGCCAGGATGGTGACCCCTCCGGCACTGCGACCGGCACGAGTGGCGTCGGTGGTTCCGCGCAGCCCGTCGAGGAGAACTTCACCACCCCGCCGGCCGGAGTCGCCCCCCAGCCTCTGTGGCACGAGCAGGCGGCGGAGGACAGCACCACCACGGACGTACCGCTCCTCATTCATGACGGCCTGCTCCTCGTCAGCGGCGATCCCCTGGTGGCGTACGACGTGAAGACGGGGAAGGCCCGTTGGTCGAAGCCTGGCGTCTGTGCTCCCGGCTCCCAGCTCCTGTTCCGTGACGGCAAGGTGTTCCTGACCGATGGCGGTGCCGGGGGAGTCCTCGTCGCGCGTGATGTGAAGACCGGCGAGGAGGTGTGGCGCAGCCGCCTCGGCAAGCAACTCGGCATCGAGGGCACCATCGCCATCGACGACAAGAACGTGTACGTCACGGTGACCGACTACGCCCGAGCCGCGAGCGCCACCGAGTACCGCACTGCGGTCGCCGCGGTCAGCCACAGCACCGGTAGAAAGGTGTGGCTGCAGTACCGCGACTGGGGCACGAAAGACTACGACGTCCAGGGCACCGTCTCCGGCAAGTACCTCGTCTACACGGACTCCAACTACAACCTCACCGTGCGCGACACCGCGACCGGTGACCAGCTGTGGACCCAGAAGATCGGCGACGACTGGGCTTGGCAACCGTCGGTCGCGAACGGCCTCGTCTTTCTTCCCGGCGAGAAGCTCACGGCGGTCGACGCGGAGACAGGCAACACACGGTGGACGCTCTCACCCAAGGGACGCCGCGGCTTCAACAACCCTGCTGTCATCGACGGCGTGCTTTATGTCAGCGACTACGACCGCGGCGTATGGGCCGTCGACGTCAAGAGCTTCAAGCGGCTCTGGTTGTGTGAGGACCAGGACCGTGGCGGGCCGGAGACCTTCGTGAGGGTCGGCACGACGCTGTACTGCGCCTCCGGACCCCTGTCGGGAGGCGTCATCGCCCTTGCGGCCAAAACGGGCAAGGTGCGCTGGACCTGGACCGACGACAAGGACTCCGGCGCTCCGTGGCAGCTGGCACACGCAGGGAACCGGCTGTTGGTGACGAACGGGCCGGAGATATACGCCATGCCGGCAGTCTGACGCCGGGGCGCTGGGGAGCGAATCCGGGGACTGCCATAGTCTCCCTTAGCTGAAGTTAACGAACGTGGCCACAGGGGCCGACGGGGAGGATGACCACCATGCGGATGCTGGTCACGGTCGTACGCGAAGGCGGTGAGCCGGAGGACGTCGTTGTCACAGCCGACGACACCGCCACGGCAGGTGATGTCGCGGAGGTGCTGGCGCAGGCCATCGGACAGAGCGTCGTACCGCATGGCGGTGGGACAGGGAACGTCGTGGCCATGCCCGGCACCTCACTGGCTTCGCTGCCTGGCTACGGGACGGCGGTGACCGGAGCGCCGGCGCTGTGGGCCGATGGTGTGCTGTGTGATCCGGAGGCACCGGCGGCCGGAGTCCTGCGGGACGGCATGCGCGTCTCCGTAGAAGACTCGATAGGCCCGCTCCTGCGCAAGGGCGAGCCCGTCGGACAGTACGAGTTGCGCGTGGCCGGCGGTCCCGGGTCCGGGCGGGTGGTCCGGCTTGGGGTCGGCGCGGCCACCGCGGGATCGGCGCCCACCTGTTCGTTGCCGTTGCCGGATGCCTCACTGCCGCCGGTCGCCCTCCGGCTGACGATCGACCTCCAGGGCAACGTCGTGCTCACGCCGGAGACCGGCGCCGACATCCGGTTGAACGACGACCCAGTGACGGCCGGGACCCCTTGGCCGCTCGGCGGTGCCGTACGGGTCGGCGACTCGCTGCTCGTGCTCGACCAGGTGGCCGAGCCGGACGCGCACCTGTCTCCGATGAGCGAGGGCGGTCTCGCCTACAACCGTCCTCCTCGGCTGTCGCCCCTGCGCCCTCGGCGGCGGCTGGCCGTGCCGGTGCCCCCCACCAAGGGGGATCGCGCGCGTTTCCAGTTCATCATGGCCTTTATGCCCATGCTGTTCGGGCTGGCCATGTACCTCTTCACCAAGCAGATCTACATGCTGCTGTTCTGCCTGATGAGCCCGCTCATGATGCTGGGCCAGTGGATCAGTGAGAACCGCGAGGGCAAGAAGAAGCACAAGACGTCCCTCAAGCAGTACAAGAAGGACCTCGCGGCCTATGAGGCCGAACTCGTCACCCTCAGCAAGGAAGAACAGCGCGCCCGGCGCGAGGACAACCCCGACCCGGCCGAGGTCCTCCTCTACGCGACCGGCCCCCGCCGCCGTCTGTGGGAGCGCCGCCTCACCGACCCGGACGCGATGCAACTACGTATCGGGGTCGGCGCTCTGCCTTCCGACGTGGAACTCGTTTTCGCACGCGGCGGCTCGTCGAACGACGAGGAGCCCCCGGAGCCCCCGTTCCTTCCGGATGTCCCGGTCACCCTGCCCTTTGCCCGGCTCGGCGTGGTCGGCATCGCGGGGGACCGAGCCCGTGCCCTCGCCACCGCGCGCTGGCTGAGCGTGCAGGCCGCCGTGCTGCACAGCCCCCGCGACCTGTCACTGGTGTCGCTGGCTGCGACACCCGCCGCCGGCGCCGAGTGGCACTGGGCACACTGGCTGCCCCACACCAACCCCGATGAGGGACAGGACTGCGTCGCTTTGGTCGGCTTCGACTCGGAGGGCATCAGCCGCCGAGTCAACGAACTTCTGAACGAGCTGGCTCGACGCAAGGCGGCCCGCGAGCAGCACAACATGACAGGCCAGCTGTATCCGGACGCCAATGTGCTCCTTGTACTCGACGGGGCACGGTTGTTGCGGCGCGTACCCGGCGTTCCCCAACTCCTGGCCGAGGGCCCGCAGTACGGGATCTTCGCCCTCTGCATCGACGAGGACGAGCGGCTGCTTCCCGAGGAGTGCAAGGCCGTGGTGGCGTGGTCGCCTGACGCGGCCCACCACGTCCGGGTGCGCGGTTACGGCCTGGAGGCCGTCGGTGACGTCCTCGCCGACCAGGTGCCCTACGAATGGTGTGAACTCCTGGCCCGCTCCCTTGCCCCAATCCGCGATGTCAGTCGTGACGACGCGGATTCCGCCCTGCCCACCTCGGCCCGACTGCTGAACCTGCTGAACATGCCCAACCCGGCGGGCGTCGACGTGGAGCGCATCTGGCAGGCGGGTGGTTCGACGACGTCCGCACCCATCGGTATCGCCGCCGACGGCGTATTCGTCCTGGACATCCGCCGCGATGGGCCGCATGCCCTGGTCGCCGGTACGACGGGTGCCGGTAAGTCCGAGCTTCTGCAGACGATCATCGCCTCGCTGGCGGTGGCCAATCGCCCCGACGCCCTGAACTACGTCCTCATCGACTACAAGGGCGGCAGCGCCTTCATGGACTGCGCTCGCCTGCCGCACACTGTCGGCATGGTCAGCGACCTCGACGCCCACTTGACCGAGCGGGCCCTTGCCTCGCTCGCCGCCGAGCTGCATCGCCGGGAGAGGATCCTCTTCGACGCCGCCGCCAAGGACATCGAGGACTACAACGACACCCGCAAGCTCCGCCCCGAACTGGAGCCGATGCCCCGGCTCGTCCTGGTTATCGACGAGTTCGCGTCCCTGGTCGCCGAATTGCCCGACTTCATCGCGGGACTGGTCGACATCGCACGCCGAGGCCGCTCTCTCGGCGTGCACCTGATTCTCGCGACGCAGCGTCCCGCGGGTGTGGTGAGCGCCGACATCCGGGCCAACACCAACCTCCGCATCGCCCTGCGGGTGACGGATGCCGCCGAGTCGATGGACGTCATCGATGCACCGGACTCGGGCGCGATTTCGAAGTCGACGCCAGGTCGTATGTACGTGCGTTCCGGCGCCCAGTCACTCGTCGGTGTGCAGTCGGCCCGTATCGGTGGCCGTCGCCCGGCCACGGGGCAGACGGGCCCCAAGGCCACACTCGTGCCCTTGCCCTGGAACGCCTACGCTCGCCCGCTGCCCAAGCGGGAAGAGGCCGAGGACGACGGCACGATGGTCACCGACCTGGCCGTCCTCGTGGACGCGGTGCGCGACGGTGCGGAGCGGATGGGCTTTGGCGAGCAGCGCAGCCCGTGGCTTCCGCCGCTGGCGGAGTCCGTCACGCTGGAAGAACTGTCCACTTACGGTGGCGCACCGGCCACCACCCCTGGCGATGACGTGGCTCCCATCCCGTACGGCCTGATCGACCTGCCGGCGAAGCAGACTCGCATGCCGGTGTCCTTGGACCTGGTGCACGGTGAGCACACCCTGCTGCTGGGCGGTGCTCGTTCCGGCCGTTCGACGGCACTGCGCACGCTCGCCGGCTCGCTGGCCCGCAACACATCCCCGCACGATGTGCACGTCTATGCCATCGACTGCGGCTCCAACGCGCTACTGCCCCTGGTGCGTGTGCCGCACGTCGGCGCCGTCGTGACACGCGATGAGCCGGACCGGGTCCGCAGGCTGATCCAGCGCCTCCAGGTGGAGATCGCCCGCCGTCAGCAACTACTGGCGATGGAGGGCGCGTCGAGCGCGGCGGAGCAGCGCGCGGGAGCCTCTCCGGAGGAGCGCCTGCCCTGGATGGTTCTGCTCCTGGACAGTTGGGAAGGATTCGCGTCGACCTTCGAGAACTACAACTACGGCCAGTTGCTGGAAGCGGCCCAGAGACTCTTCCGTGAGGGATCCGCAGCGGGCCTGAAGGTCGTCATGACGGCCGACCGCAGTGGCCTCAGCGGTCACGTCTCCTCGGCCTTCGCCGACCGACTCGTCATGCGCTTCGCCGATCCGAACGACTATTCAACGGCCGGTCTCCATGCCCGCGAGGTCCCGAAGAACATGCCGCCCGGGCGGGCCCTGCGTATCACGGACACGGGCGTGGACGAGACACAGATCGGTCTGCTGGCGCCGGACCCGGCCGGCCAGGCCCAGGTCCGCGCGCTGCGCGAGATCGCGGAGGAGGCGCGAACGCGCTACGGCCGTGTCCCGGCGGGGCGCCGCCCCCTGCGCGTGGACGCTCTGCCGACGCGCATCACTGCGTCGGAGGCGATGGCCCTGGACCCGGACTTCGTGGCGCCGTCGCCGTTGTGGGCGCTGGTCGCCGTGGGAGGCGATGAACTCCACCCTATCGGCATCGACCTGGAGGAAAACGGACCCGGTTTTGTCATTGCCGGTCCACCGAAGTCCGGCCGTTCGACTGCATTGCTGTGCGCCGCCGAGTCCCTTCTGCGGGCAGGCACCCCCCTGGTGGTCGTGACACCTCGCCGGTCCCCTCTGCGGGAGCTCGAGGGCCGAGAAGGGGTACTCGGCGTGCTCAACGCGGAAAGCTCGGGCGACGACCTGGAAGAGCTCCAGGACCAACTCGACGGGCGGCCGTACGTCGTCGTGGTCGACGACGCCGAACTCCTCTATGACGCGCCACTGGACGAGCCGCTGGAAGGGGTCATCCGTCAGGGAGCCGACGGCGGCGTGGGCCTGCTTGCCGCCGGCACGACGGACTCACTGTCCGGACAGTACCGGGGCTTCGCAGTCGAGGCCCGCAAGTCCCGCAACGGCATGCTGCTGACGCCGCAAAGCACGTCGGACGGCGAACTGTTCGGCATCCGGCTGCCTGCGAACAGTGGGGGCGGGGCAGCCGGCAGCGGGCTGTTCGTGACGGGCGGGGCGTTCGTGCCGGTTCAGGCCGTGATGAACGGCTGACCGAGGGCCGATGACGACACAGCGGGCCCTGCCTTCGCAGACGGGGCCCGCTGTGTCGGTTCCGCGGTTACGGCTTGGTGAGGGAGGTCCGGAGGATCCAACGCCGACGGAGCGTCACGGCGACTGCTCCCGACAGGAAGGCGGCAGCGAGGGCCGCTGTGCCGTACGTCGGCAGGTCAGCGGGAGGATCCATCACCCAACCGCGGGCAAGAACGCGGGACGGATCCTTGGGATCGTAGGTCACGAGCATCGACTCACCGGTATGTGCGTCGGGAAGCATCCCGGCGATCTCGGAGAGCTCGACCGCGGTTCCTCTCTCATGGCCCTGGGCGAGACGGACTTCGACGTGCTGGGGCTTGGTGTCGACGTCAGTGACCGTGGCGGCCACGGTGACGCCGCGGGAGCGCAGATCCTCAACCAAGGAGCGCGACGGAAGCCAGAGGAAGAGAGCCATCCCGGCACACAACGCGCACAAGCCGATGCAAGCCCAGACAACACGCAACCCTGGAAGCTGTGGGCGTGGCTTGAATTCGGCCACTCTGGCGGCGGCCTGCCGTGCGCGTTCTGCCTTAGGGGGTAGCTGATAGTTGTCTGCGGGGCGGCGCTGCTGCTGTTTCTTATTCATCGTGAACTGGCCATGGAAGAGCGCGGCCCTTTTGCCGAAGCCCGTGTGTCCTGCTGAAAAAGCCGCCGGGGCACCCCGTACGAGGTTCGAGGACCTCGAAGGAATGCCCCGTCAGGCTGTGGCATCGGCGCGGCCGCGTCGGCTCAGGTGGCGCGCTCGATGTTGTCGGCGCTGGTGTTGGCCGACTTGCTGGCCTCGTTCAGCGTGTCGACCCACTTGTCGAACGTCGGCTTCACGTCGTGCCAGTCGTTCCGGAAGCGGTCGGCCTTGGGGCCCTTCCAGTAGCCCGAGCTCCGGCTGGTGGCCGTCTCCAGAGCCTTGATGAGGCCCTGGAGGTCGGTGGCCTTCTTGCCGAAGAGCTTGGAGAGCTCCCGAAGCTGAGTGAGATCTGCACCGCGATCCATGGCGATCCTCCCCGTGTCACGTTAGGTAAACGGACTATCCGTTTGCAACAAGGGACGCTACCGCACCAGACGTAGTTGCAGTCCAGCGCCTTGGGAGATGGGAGTTTCGTGTGAACGAGTGGTGTTGGCCTGGGCCGGGAGCCCGACGAAGGTCTACACGGAGCGCCAGTATGCTGAGGCTCCTGGGACAGCGGGGGAGGCTGCTATGGCAAATCCTGACATTCAGGAACTCAACCAGCGGGCCGGCCAGCTGAGGTCGCTGGCCGACCACATCGACTCACTTGTCGATGCTGCCAAGAAGCACAGCACCGTCGGGATGAAGACCTGGTCGGGCCCCAACGCGGACGACGTGCGCGGGCGCCTCAAGAGCTGGCAGACGACGTGTGGCACGGTCGCCAAGGCGCTGCGCGACGAAGCGCACCAGTGCGCGCAGGACGCCAAGGACCTGAAGGACGAGAAGAAGTAGCGGGGACTGCCCCTGCAACGGCGAGAGGAACCCCCTACCAGTGCCCTCGTACGACAGCTCCCGGGCTCGTTTCCGGCTGGCCGACCGCCACATCGCTGTGTTCGCACACCTCCTGGACGGCGAGACGCCACCTGAGGCGTTGTGGGAGTCGCTGGTCGAGCTTCAGCGCATCGGCCTGGTCGGTGAGGAGGGAGAACTGGCTCCGGTGCTCCGCGAGCCGCTCGGCGCCCTGGCCGACCCGATGGTCATGATCCAGGTGGAGATCACGGGTGAGCACGGCGTGGTCAACCACGGTGTGGTCGTGGGCCAGGAGGCCGTGATCTCACACGACGGCTGGCCGGGCGAGGAAGAGTCCGAGTACGTCTCCATCGAGCCGAACACCCTCGTGTGGGAACTGGCCCGCAAGGTCAACCTGCATCGTGGGGAAAAGCCGGTGGAAGGCGCTCCCGAGGTGCGAGTCGAGACGACCATGGGTGCTCTGGACGCCGCGTTCGTCACTCTTGAAGAGCCTGGCGCCGACGAGGACACGACCCGCGGCCTCGTTCGCAAGGCACTCATCGAGGCGGACAGCAAGCTCAAGGACCCGGTCCTGGGCCAATTCCTTGACTTGGTCGTCTCCTTGAACGCCACTTGGCGCATCACCACCGCTTGGGACGGCGAACACGAGGGCCAGCGCTCCACCATGGTCCGCGCCCTGGCCGTCTGGGACTGCGGCCCCCTCGGCTACTGGATCCGTGAGCAGCCCGAAGAGCCCATCATGCCGGGCCAGGTCGGCCCGGACAGCGCGCTCGTTCTGGTGAAGTCCGACTCCGCCGAGGTGTGGGAGAAGCTGACGGATCTGTTGCCGGACAAGGAAGAACTGCTGATCGCGGGCGAGTGAGACCGGAGTCTCGGACATGACCGAGGTGTATCCGCGTGCGAGCCGACACGAACTGCGGCGTCGGCTCGGCACGCTGGGGCTTCTCGTCTTTCTGCCCCTGGCGCTGACCGGCTGTGCGTGGCTGGCTCAGCACCAGGGCCCACTGATGTTGGCGGGCGCGATCCCGGCCATGCTCTCGCTGGTAGTTGCCTGGGCCATGTGTGGTGCCGGACCGGGTGCGTGCGTAGCGGTCTTCGGGTTTGCCTTCATGCTCTTTGTAGGTCCGGCCATGGGCGACTACGTCCTCAACCATCGTGGCGTGCGGCACGGCGCAGTGATCGGCGACGTCAGCACGTACTGGAAGAAACACGGGGACGGCCGGGCCTGCACGGTCGTGACGACTGATACCGCCAAGTCCGGCGCCTACGAAGTGGACGACCCCGACGGCTGTGACGACGACCTCAGGGAAGGGCAGAACGTAACCCTGGTGGTCGATCCGGAAGGCTGGCTGAAGCCACGGCTGAGCAGTCACGTCAACGACGTTGCGCCATACCTGGTCTGGACGTCCGCCGGGCTGCTCACCGCGACGAAGAGTCTTGTACTGTACGGGCGGCTTCGGCGGCGGGGGTTGCGGGTTTAGCCCTCAGCCCCTGAGCGGGACGTCAGAACCAGTTCATCGGATTCGCCTTGGACTTGGCGATGCTCTTCCCCAGGTCTTTCGCCTTGTCACCGACCCAGTCGGCCGCCTTGCCCGCGCCCTCCTTGATGTCGTCCCAGTGCTGGACGACCTTCGCGCCGCCGTAGATGAGGCCCGTCCCCACTGCGAGACCGATGGTGACCGGGTTGGGGGCGACCATGGCCGCCGTGAGGGAGGCGTTGAAGCCGACCTCGGCGACATCTGCGACGTACGCGGCGCCCTTCTTTTTGAAGGCGTCGACGGGGTTGCCTTGAGAAATCACGTTGGCGGCACTGAAGCCGGTCGAAATGACACCGCCCACGATGCCGGCGCCGCGCAGGAACCCGGCAGTCTTGGCGGCGGCCCCGAGGCCAGTGCGCAGGGCCCCTGCGCCTCGTGCGGCATTCGTGGCCTCGGCCACGGAGTTGGCGAACCGCTGGCTGTTCGCGGCCTTGGTGAACACTTTGATCAGGCTCGCGTTGCCAGCGCGGGCGACAGCCTGACCGGAGTGTGTGAAACCGCCGTACATCTTGGCCGCCTGGTCGGAACCGACCAGAAAGTCGATGACGCCGTTGGCGCGGAGCGTGTTCATCAAGGGCGTGGCGCGCACCCAGTTGTAGCCCTGGCCGATCAGGTCTCCGCGAATGCCGCTGGTGAGAGGGATGCGGGAGAGGCTCTGATAAGTGGCGCTCCTGCCGAAGAGCGAACCGAGCTGACCGGGAAGCCAACTGCCCGGCGCGCTCAGCGAACGGAGCTTCGGCGTCCACTTGATCAGGCCGTTGCCCGCGGACCGTATAAGTCCGCTCTCGGAGCCTCGCAGTACCACGCCCAGTCGCGTCTTCCAGCTCCGAAGGGCGCCGGCCTTCAGCGAGTTACCGAGCAGCACCTTGGTCAGAGAGGTGCCCTGGAGGGTGACGACGGCCGTGGCGGCGGTCACCGAGCCCCAGTCGCCGTACAGGCCGATCATGGAGGCGATCGTCTCTTCGTGCGGCTGCAGCCCGGGGATCTGGGCTATGGCGTGAGCCTCCAGCCGCTGGATCCAGTCCGCCAGCGACTCGTCGGGCTGTCGCTTGAACTTGTCGGCGTTCGGATCGTCGCTGGCCGCGACGGAGTTGGCCAGGAGGAGAGCGTCGGGGCCGAGACCCTCGCTCTTGTACTTCTCGATCTCCTTGGGGCTGAACCCGGCCCACATGAGTCCGGCTTGGGGGTCACCGCTTTCCAACCGGGCGAAGACGGCCCGCTTGCGCAAATCCGGTGCCGTGTCCTTGGCCCAGCCGCGCAGAGGCTTGAGCGAGGTCAACTTGCTCGTGACGCCCAGCCTGGAGGCTCTGGTGAATGCTTCATCCAGGCGATCCTGAACCCCGCCGCGCCCGTCGAGCAGCTTCGCGAGCTGGTCCAGGTCGTCCGGATTGACCGTCCTCATGCCCACGTTTCATTCCCCAGAGCGTGTGTCCCGGAACCAGCCGGTCAAGGCTGTGGAGTCGTTGCTCCAGGGTACGGACGAGGCTTCACGTAAGATCGTTTGCTCACCATCTCTTTACTGTATGCAAACGCACTCTTAAGAAAAGCCCTGGCTCGGCACGCTCTTCTTGCTGTGCTCAGCTGGTACGCAGGAGCGCATATGCGAAGACGAGGCGCCGATCCAGCCACGCGGCCCGGACCAGGAACCTGCGGTCGCCCTCGGAGGTCAGGACGAGTTCGTCGCCGGCCTTCCACTCGAGGACTCGCGACTTGGCCGGCTGGTCACCGCCCTCCGCCCCCATGTCGGCGACGGCTTGGACGACGCCCAGCAGCATCTTGCCCGCGCCGCGCTGGACCATCTCCTTGGGGCCGCCCTTCGCCCACTCCGCGCTGGTCACGATCTCGGGGTGCCCTGGCTGGGCGATGCGCCAGGTCGGCTTCAAGGCGTGCTTCAGCGGAGCGATGCGCTGAATCGTCCCGATGACCTGCCCCTGAGCGTCACGCACCGCGTAGTGGCGCCGGCCCTCGATGTCCTGTGGCTCGTCGAGGGAGCAGAGCAGTCTGCCGCCTTCCGCGTCCTCGTACAGCCGCCGACTGTCCGCAGCCGACGACTGCGGCGGAAAGAAGGCACAGGGTGCGTTGACGCGTTGGACACCGGAGCCCTGCGGAACCCTGAAGGCGCGGACGCCGGGCGCGGCACGCTTGCGCTGCCCCGTGGCAGGCCGTTCCTCGTCGGTAATGGCGAACTCCCAGGCGTCCGTCCAGGGGACGACGTGAATAGGAGGTTCGTCGACGTGCCTGTTCTTGCCGAACACGGTGCCTCTCCGGGTCATTGCGGGGATGGGGTCCGACCATAACCCCAGCCGGTGAGGTCGCGGACGGCCCGGGCATCGGGGTGCTTGTCCGCGTCATGCGTACGACCTCGTCGGACAACTCCGACCCCCTTGGGTAACACGCCCGCTCGAGTACCATCGTGTCGCCTACCCGCACGGCTTCTTCACCAGCCGCCTTGATTCCGCACAGCACGCGCAGAATCCGTCGGACTGTGCGTCGCCGCCGACGCGGAGAGGCAGAGGTCGTTGTCCGCTGGTGGCCCTCCGACTTGAGCGAGTCGGGGATGCCGCGACCGCGGCCTTGACTTCCTCGTCCTGCGGATTCAGGACCACTTGGTGGGAGCAGATGGTCGGAATTTGGTAGGGAAATTGATCTGTTTGCTGTTTGCCCGCATGCAACGGTGTGTGCTGTGCGCTCCCCCCGGCCAGCCTGTCATGTGGTTCGATTGCCTTTGCCGATGGATGAGGGGAAGGCGTCAAGCGTATGAGCGGGGTGTCGTTCGAGCTGCAGCGTGCCGCGTCATCAGGTAAGGGTCCTCATGGCGATACCTACTCGTGGGTGGGGCACGTGGAGGGACTCGGGCGGATCGAGCTGGCCTTCCCTACGGAGTACAGCGACTACCCGTCGGAATATTGCGAGGTGGCCGCGAGCGGGCAGAACTTGCCGCTCACCACGTATCTCGGGCTGCGCTATCTCCGTCGCCCCCTGCTGGCCAGTGGGGAACTGCGGGTCGACTGGGATCCAGCGGAGCTCTCCAGGAACGTGTGGTGGCCCGGCTGCAGGGGGCGTGCTCTGCGGATCTTGGTCAAGGGGCGTGAGTACACCTACGCCGAGCGGGGCGGCAAGCGCAGCCACGAACTGGTGCGCTCAGGTGCCGCCGTGCACATGAGGCGTTCGAGCTGGAGTAACCCACGCATCCTTTCCGGGACATGCCTGGGCGAGGCGGATGCCCTCGACATCAGTCTCGCTCTCGTCTTTGAGGGCGTCTACACGCGGAACCTCACGACGCGCGGTGCGCTCGTGTCGCTGCCCGGACGTTTCCTCAACCGGTTCAGCTCTCTATAACCCAGACCGGGTGAGAGTTCGCTACTCCGCCGTGTCCGAGAATCTTTGCATCAGGGCGAATGGAGACGACAACGCGGAGCCACCCAGGGGGAGGACTTCAGTGTCCACCTCCTCGAGCACGATGGCGATCGCCAGGTCCACGGCGTCAACCGGGCCGGTGGCCGTGCCCGCGCGGCAGGTCGTGGTCGGCGGAACGTGCCGACCGGGCTCAATCGAGACCCGGACGCCCTCTCTCTCCAGGACCTTCACACTCCCCCACTCCTCGGAGTAGCAGACGTACTCCCGACCCTCGTACGCGATGCGCAGCGCCCGGTCCTCCTTTCGTAGGGCCCGTGCGTTGAAGCGCAGCTCCGCGTGCCGGCCGTCAAGGGTGAGCTCGGCCTTGAACAGCGAAGGCCTTCCTGACCTGCGCTTCCCACGGAAGCTCGTCTCCGGGAAGGCGGGGGCCGGTCAGCCGGGCGGTGTCCATGCCCTTTTCGAGCGGCCGGTAGAGCGGGCAGCGCTCCACGGTGACGGAGCCGAAGTGCCCCACGTCCCCCTTGACTCCGGCCTTGGGCAGCTCCTTCTTGATGCTGACGCTGTACGGGGTCAGCTCAAATTCAAAGGACTCACTACTCGGTTCCATGACGACAACTGCTCATTCCGTACCAGTGTTCGACTACCTTCAGCCCCCCGGTAGACGATGCCGGTCCCTACAGCGAGACCGATCATGACCGGATTGGGTGTGACCACCGCCGCGGTCAAAGGGGCATTGAACCCAACCTCCGCGTAATTGGCCAGGTAGCCGGCCTTGTTCTCCCACTCCTTCGCGTGGTCCACGGTGGCGATGTTGGCCACGGAGAATGCCGTCGCGCCCGCCGACCCGACGATGCCCGCCCCTCGCCACAGCCCCGCGGTCTTCGCTGCCGCGCCGAACCCACCGGCCTTCCCGACCGTCCAGAGGCCGGCCTGTCCCGCGCGGGTGACTTGCTGCCCGGAGTGGGTCGGCCCGCCGTACATGCGCGCCATGTCGTCCGACCCGGCGAAGGAGTTGATGGCCTGGTTGAGAGCGAATCCCAGCAGTTTGGAATTCATGAAGCCGCCGTATCGGAGGGTTGTACCCCTTGAGCATCCTGCCCGCCCAGTGCAGGATCGGATTGCTTCCGGCCGCGGTCCACCGCGCGCCCGGACATAACCGGCGAACCCGACTAACCGAGTCCTGTCAGCTCGTTGTTGAGGTGCGGTGGGTAACCTGACCGGAACGAAGACTCCCTTAAGTCGAATGGAGCGGTCGTGGGCGGCACGGACGGTTCTGGAGTTGGCGCGGCGACAGCGCCGTACGGTCAGGCGGTGGTGTACGAGGAGAAGCTGCCGAGGCGCTGGATGATCGCTACCGTGGTGGTTCTTGCCATCTGGGTCGCCTATCAGGCCAGCATCCTGCTTCCCGAAGACAGCACGGTTTGGTTCGTCATTCTCGGTTTTTCGGCGATTCTCGGGCTCGTATTCAATGCTGTACCCATTTCCAAACGCATCTATAATCGAATCCGCATTCGAGGCGGGCGCCTGACCGTGGGACGGGAGACGATCCCGGTGGAATCGTTGACGGTCGACTCACTTCGGGAGGCTCGTGAACAGCCGACGGATGCGGAGTTCGTCGCGTCCCTGACTTCGCGGTCGCGTGAGGAACTTGCGGAGTTGCGGGGGAGGAGTCGTGCGACCAAGCCGCCCCGGGTCATGGGTGGGGGATGGTCCGTGCCGATGGGCATGGATCAGATCGTGGTCCAGACCGCGCAGGGTGAGTCGCTGCTGATCGCCACTCACCACCGCGAGGCGCTGGTCGACGCACTGATGCGGGCCCGGCAGATCTAGAGCCGGAGCCCGGGCTCCGAGGTCCAACGACTGGAGCCTCGATAGGCTGTTCACTGCCTGTGCTGCTTCCTTCTCGGGAAGGAGCCGTCTTTGATCACCTGAAGGAGCTTCGTGACAGGCAAGCTGAACAGAGTGGTGAACCCGCAAGACCTCGAACAACTGGCCAAGTTGCTCGATGGGCGGGGAGGAGTCGGGGACAAACTCAGTGAGGCATTCACGCGGGCCTCGGCGCTCGGGGTGTCGAGCAAACTGGCTGCGATACGGCCGATGCATTCATGGGTATCGGACACCGCGCCCGAACTTCGCAGGAAGGCAGCGTATGCCCGCCTTGAGGATGGCGATCCGCTGGCCGGGCTGCTGCTCGCCGGATTCACTCCTGAGCAGCTCAAGAACAAGGACCTGCCACCAGATGTCCTGTTGGTCGCCAATGCAACCGCGTCCGACGGCGATCTCGACGATGACTGGCTCAAGAAGAAGGACGGCGAGACCCTCGACGACTGGCTCGTCAGAGTGCAGGGCGATGCTGTCACCCAGCTCACGGGCAACGAGAAGCTAGGCAAGGCCGTCGCAACATACATCGAAGGGGCCGCCAACCTGTCGGCGTTCTTTACCTCGTCGACCACAGCGCTGGCGGGCGGCACGTCGCTCATCAAGTACTTCAAAGCGTCCAAGGTGCTCAATGCCCCGGGCACGCTCACTTCCCGCCTCATCAACGGCCACTGGGACAAGCTGTCCCGGATTCCCAGGGCCGGGAGTTGGCTGACCCGGGTGCCGACCAGTGTGATCGCCGGCTCCGATGAGGCGGCGATGCTCGCCGGGTACATGCGCAACGGCTCCTTCTACATGCCCACTTCCTCCGAGGCCAACCTGCTCCGTGTCGCACAACGCGGCGGTCTCGCCAATGCGGCGAAGGCCGCCGGATGGCTGCGCGGCGCAGGCATTGTCGGTTCTGTCGGTACTACCGCCTGGGGTGTGGCCAACCTGGCGACCATGGATCACGGCAAGGCGTGGAAAGAGGACAAAGCCAAGTACCTTTCCAACTGGACAGGTACGGCGTTCAACGCCTCGCTCACCGCCGCGATGATCGCCCCCAACCCGGTCACCGTCGGTCTGGCCGTCGGCACTGGACTTGCTTATGCCGGAACCCTGGTCTGGGACAACGCGGACAAAATCAGTCAAGGTGCGGAGGAGGCCGCGGACTGGGTCGGTGACAAGGCCGAGAAGGCCGGCGAGGCCATCTCCGACGGTGCCAAGAAGCTCGGGAGCGCCCTCAATCCGTTCGACTGATGCCGACTGTGGCACATCCGCGCCGGGCGGCGCGAGGGGAAGGAACCATGCAACAGAACACGTACACGCTCGAACACTGGGAGGACCGTTCAGGTCATCGGTTGACCTGGAAGTTCGGGTATCGGGGCACAGCAGGAGGGTTCGGCAGGATCGAGGTGGTCTACCCGTCGAGCCGGCACGGCGACCGTCATGTCACTGAGGTCAGGGGCGACACCGTGCCCGTCACCTCCTTCATGGGCTGGGCCTACGGACGAAAGCCCTCGCTTTACATAGCGGAGCTCAGTGTCGGTGGGGCCGGAGTCCGGCTCAAGCGCAACAGATGGGCCCAGACCAGAGCCGGTCGGGCGCTGCGGATGCAGGTGGCCGGGCGGGAGTATCGCTACCTCGCGACCAGCGCACGGCACGGCGACCGGGCCCTGATCCGGAACGGTGCGGAGGTCCGGATCCGCCGCCACGGCAGCGGTGCACGGAAGAAGGCCACGTTCACCGTCCTCGGCCCGGCCGACGCCACCGACCTCGCCCTGGCCGCCGTTATGTGTGGCGTCAACACCCGCAATCTCACCAGAGCAGGGGCCGTTCGCGCCTTTTTCGCCAGGTCGCTGCAGTGGCTGGACATATTTCAGTGACCCCCATGTACTCCCTTATCCATCACCGCCAAACGTTTCAGATGACGAAAGCGACACCCAATGCCCTCGTATGACAGCACGCGGGGTCGGTTCCGGCTTGCCGAGAGCCACCTGGCCGTCCTCGGCCACCGCATCGAAGGAGAGGAGGTGCCCTCGGAGCTGGCCGAGGCCGACCGCGAACTGCGCGAGGCCGGCCTGACCGGCCAAGACGGGAACCTCGACTTCGCGTTGACCCCGTTGGTCAGCACCTTGCGGACGCCCGCCGTCGTCCTTCACGTGGAAGCGCTCGGTGAGCACGGCACCCTCCATCACGGCGTCACCATCGGCGACGGCTATGTCTACTCCCACGAGTCTTGGCCGGGCTCCGCAGAGTCGGAGTATGTCCGTCTGGAGCCGAACATGCTCGTCTGGGCGCTGGCCCGGATGGTCAACCTCCAGGGAGAGGACACGGTAGAGGTTGCCACGCCCGAGATCGACGCCACCATGGCCGTCCTCGATGCGGGGCTCGCCACCTTGGACGGCCTCCAGGGTCTGACGGCCGAGGAGGGCATCGACCGGATAGCCGAGGCTCTGAAAGGTGCTGGGCTCACCCGGAAGTCGCAGCTGAGCACCCTTGCCAAGTTGATTGCCGGGATGCGTTCCAGCTGGCGGATGACCGCTGCATGGCAGGGGCACGATGAGGGGACGCCTGCCCTGCAGGTGCGCGGGTTCGCCGTGTGGGACTGCGGACCTCTCGGCTATTGGCATCGTGAGCTGCCTGCCGAGCCGGTCCTGCCCGGTCAGGTGGACAACGACACTCAGCTCAGGCTGGTCCGGGCCGATGCCAAGGAGGTCTGGCAGCTGATCACCGATCTACTCCCGGCCAGAGAGGAGTTCGCGATGGCGCCGCATCCGGGGTGAGTGGGCCCTGCCCGGAATCATCCTGGGACGGGCCCAAGTCGCCCATGGCGGTGAAGAAAGCCTCCGATGACCTTTCCGGCCACACCCGGCGATCTTCTTGACGTCGCCGCTCACCCACTCGTTGCGCCGCGTGTGCTTCAACTGACCGCGCTTTGGTGGTACGCGGCTGAGTGTCCCGACGACCTGGCCCCTGCTCGACGTGCCGCAGTCGTCCGTCGAAGTCCGCGGCCGGTTCGACGTAGCACCGTAGGCGCAGCGCGGGGTCTCCTACAGGGTGCAGGAAACGACGATCGTCCGGGCGTCGGCCTCTCCCTTGTGCGCGCATGGGCTGGCCTGCGGGCCGGTCGCACGGATACACCCGCTGTTGCAGGAGATACCTGATGACGATCTATGGTTGGTGATCATTATCACGGACACACCAACAGGAGATGCGATGCGGAAGTATCGAGTCGCTCGTGGCGCCCTTGCGGTGGCCGGCGCTGTCACCCTTGTCGTCGCCGCGACGGGCAGTGCCAGTGCGGCTGACACCACGCTGCCACTGAAGCGCGGCGGGCACACCATCGGGACGATGACCCACCTTGACCCCGACCCCGACACGTTTCGTGTGTGCGACACGCGGGCCGACGGTCACGGTGTGACCGGCAAGCTCTACATGTACATGACCGGGTGGCAGTTGAAGGAGACGAAGGGGGACGGTGGCGACGCCGGTTGCGGTTCCTTCGACTACAACGTCGTTCCGTACGCTGCCAAGTACCTGATGAGGCTGTGCTGGAACGGCCCTGGCGGGGCCTGTGTCCAGAAGGAGTTCACCGAGGACTGAGCCAGCCCAAGATGACAGGCTGCTCATGTATCCCACGGAGTACAGCGATTACCCCTCGGAGTATCGCGAAGTGGCAGTGAGTGGTGAATCTGGTGGGAGATGGCTCCGATGGAATCGAAGGACTTGTTCGGCGTGCCACGGGACCAGCGCCCGAACCGGGACGCTGCTGTGGTGCCGGCGCCTGCGTCCATGGGGCGTCGCTATGCGACTGCGACCATTGACGGAACGTTCGTGACTGTCTCTGCGGGTATTTCCGGGCTGCAGTATGTGCTGGGCCTCCCGGCGTCGGAGGCGCTCCCGCTCACCAACGGGAATCTGTGGCTGCGGATTTTCGTCGCCGGAATCGGCGTCTCGTTGCTCAACCAAGTATTGCTCGTCCTTCTATTCCGCTGCAGCATAAGCAAGATGCTCGTCGGTACCGGCGTGGTCCGGCTGGCGGACGGGGGCCGGCCGCGGCTTTGGCAGCTCCTTGGCCGATGGATCGGCGGTATTGCGTCCGGCTTCACGATCCTGCCCTCGGGTTCATCCTTGGTGGAAGCGATGCGCCCCCGCTCGATTTCGCTGGGGTGCGCATCGTGAAGACTGTGGGCAAACCGCGAACTCGACATCGAGTGGAACGAGTTCCGTGAAATCGTTGGCAAGGCACTCGCGGAGGGGCGACTCAGCCACTCATCAAGAGCCGTGCACCCCCGTGCGTGCTACGCGCTTGTCCGCTTCATCCGCACGGCATCGTCCGACAACTCTGACACCTTGAACAACACGTTCGCGAACTCGACCGTGTCGCCGACTCGAACGTCGTCGTAGTCGGCCACCTTGATGCCCGCACAGCTCGCGCTGATTCCGCCGGTCTGTGTATCCGTTCCGACGTGCGCTGTGATCGACAAGCCGGTGGGGGAAGTCCACACGCCGCTGTTGTCGAGCAAGGACTGGGTTCCTCCCCTCGGAGGGAACCCCTTCGAGGCGGCGGCCAGTACTGATCGGTTGGTGGAGAAGCAAAGGCCGTTGTCCGCTGGTCCCCCCTGCGACGTGAGCGAGGCGGGTTTCGCGGCCACCGCGGCCCTGACTTTCTTGTCCTGCGGCTCCAGGACCACCCGGTAGGAGCAGATCTGGGTGACGGTGTAGCCGTGTCCCGAGACGGTGATCCGCTGCCCCGGTTCCACCGTCCGCTGCTTCTGGCCCGCCTCGTACCTGGCCCCGTCCCGGACGGTGGCGCTGCGGATTTTGCCGTCGGCGTGAGCGGCCGCGTACTGCACCCCACCTCCACCGGGCAGTCGGAAGCCACCCCCGCGCAGCACATGCAGGCCGCCTGCGGTGGCTTCGCCGGCACACACCGGGCCCTTGTCCCGTGCGGGCGGGGCTGTCGCGCCGTCGCCGTCGCCGCCTCCGTCGGACGTTCCGCACCCCGACAGTGCGAACAGAACCACGGTGCTCGCGACGACGTACCTGTTATTCCCCGGTTTCGCCACCGGTCTCCTCCTTGTCCTCGCTGTCGGCAGCGCCGTTGCCTTCGACGCGTTCGAGCACGATGCGAGTCCGGTAGTCGACGGCGGTCACTCGCCACTCGTCCCCGGTGATCTCCACGGTGTCCCCGGGGGTGAGATCGTCGTACCTCACCACGGGCGTCCCCTCGCAGCCGACGTGGATGCGGCCGTGCACCGTCGGCTCGGCGAAAAGGGTGGCCACGATGTGGTAAGAACGGCCCTCGTGCTCCACGTCGTACGGAATGTGGTACCGAAGCACCCAGCGGCCGTCGATCTCAAATGGGTACTTCACGTGCGCGCGCTCAGTCACGGGACTCACCACGTCCGTATTCTCTTCCACACCCTCGCAGGCTCACTTCACGAGACATTGAAGGCCTCAGGCCCCGCGAAGTACTTGTTGAACTGTTCCTGTGACACCTCGATCGGGGGATACCCGTCGCTTCCCCAAGGATTTCCGAGAATGACCTTGCCGTCGTCGGTGAACCCGCGGACGTAATAGGCGTGATTACTGTGATAGGTGTCTCCCCACTCTGCGGGGTGGTCGTTGTCCAGGCCTTCGTCAGCTGGGGTGTACACCGTCACCGCCCTGCCGGAGTCGAACTCCTTCTTCAGTGACGACAGGCTCTTGTCCTCGTGCTCGCCGATGCCGAGGAACCCGCCCGCTTTCAGGTCGTCTCCGGTGTTGCCCGTCAGGTAGGGCGCGGATTGCTTGGGATCGTCACCCTCGATCCCTCCATAGCCGCGCTCGCCCTCGTCGTCGCCGGTGTACGACAGGGCGAAGGCCTTCTCGTAGTACGCCGGCCAGGACTCCCCGTTACCGTAGGTGCTGATCGGGTTTCCATTGGTATCGCAGGGCAGATCCGCGGTCATGGTGACCCAGTGGTAGTTGCCCCCTTCATCCCAAATCCGCACACTCACGGTGCCGTTGGGGTTCTGTTTGATGCCGTCTCGGATGAACTGCGGGTCCTTCTGTGCGACCGCGGCGAGCGAGGCGACGTACCAGCAGTCCCCGAACTGCCGTTGGTGGATGTCGTCGACACTCACCGAGTCCTTGAACAGTGGGTCTGGTGGCGCCTCCCAGTGGATGCCCGAGTTGTTCTGTCCGTTCTGCTCGTTTCCCCCGTCCTCGTAGGCGGCGGTATTGGCGAAGGTGGGCTGCACACCGGGAAAGGCAGCGGTGAACTTGCCGATGTTCTGCGGGCTCACCTTGGACAGCATCAGACTCAGCGTGTCCCGGCGCTTGTCCTCGGGCAGGCCGTTGTCGTCGAACGGGTTCCAGGCGGAGTCGTCGGTATCGGTGAGCAGCTGGTTGTAGAAGGCCAGGTCCTTGGGCGAGGCCTTCGTCACGAGCGTGTCCAGTTCGGCGGCTGTCAGCCCGTCGAGCTCACCCGAGATCTGCTCCAGGTCGTCGCGGTTGCCGTTGGTGCCGAAGTCCTTGCCCTGCAGTTCACGGAGGCGGCGCAGCGCGTCGTCGATCTTCTTGGCGTCGGGCGCTTCCTCGTCGAGAAAGAAGCTGTCGCCGCTGACGGGATATCCCCGCTTCTCCAGCTCCTGAATTCCCTCGAGCTGCTTGATGCGGCGCTTCATCGACGACTGCATGTCGCCGAGCTCACCACCGAGGGAACCGGGCAGGCGCGGGCGACGGAAGAACGACGGCATCGGGATCACGTCACCGACGAGGTCCTGCAGATCGGGGTTCCGGGAGGCGTTCTGCCCCGACGGCAGATTCTGCTGGGCGGTGGTGAGCACGGACGCCAGCTGCGAGTGAAGCTTCCCGGAGTTCTGAGCGAGAGTGTCCAGCTGGCCGGCGAGAGCCGTCAGCTTGGGGGCGTCGAATCCCCTGAAGACCATCAGTTGCCGCCCGTTCCGGCCTTGGCCTTGTCCACGGCCTGCCGGTCCAGCTCGTCAGCCTGACCCTCCCAGCGAGTGGCGTCCGCCAACAACGCGGTACCCATGCTCCTCAGCGTGCGCTGTCGCTGCTGGAGCTTGGCGGTGCACTCGTCGGCGAACGGGCCCTGCCAGATCGCGCCCTCGTCGCCACCGGTACGGAAGGCGGCAGTGCGCGGGGTGGCCTTTTTCACCGCGTCGTCGAGATACGGTCCCAGCCTGCGGGCGAGCGCCCTCGCCTCGCGCGCACAGTCCCGCAGGCGTTCGGCCCGCTTCTTCAACTCGGCGGCGTCCTCGCCCGGCGTGGGGCCCACGTTCTCTTCCTCCCCGTTGACTGGTGATGCCTGCGTCTCTCGCGAGTCGATCTCGGCACTGCTGAGGAAGCATACGAGGGTGGTGATCGGCCTTCCGCAGGCGTGTGGAATCTCCTCGACCATCACGCGGTCCCCACAGTCGGGTCCGCGTTCCAGTCCCGCGGTGCGCTCCCGCCTTGCGCGCACCTGTGGAAACGGGGCAGTTCGGGAGGCCTGAGGTCACGGCCGAAGGCGCTCGCGGTCTGGGACTGCTGCAACAGGACCGGCGCCTAGTGGGTCCCCGCCCCGGCGACGGGCGAGGCCTGCCCCCCAGGCCGGGTCATTGCCGCCGCTCAGAGATCGGCTGTGCACGGTGCTCTCTGGGATCTCGGCGGCCTTTGTGGCGGCTGCCCCCACGCGCATGCGCGTGAGGGCTTGTCGGCAGCGGCCGAGCGCGGAATTCAGCGGTTGACGGACTGGATTTCCTGGACGGTGACGTCCTGGTCGTTGCCGAAGGTGCCGTTCGGGAGGTCGCCGCCGGCGCCGCCGGTACCGGTCCAGCTGATCTCCCAGGTGATGGTGGCCCGGAGCTTGTACGTGCCGTCGCCGGAGGAGCGGAGGTACTTGACGCCGCAGGGCGGGTCCTGATCGGCCTTGCCCTTGGCGTAGGGCTCGCCGATGGAGTCGTCGGCGTTGATGGTGCACTCGCCGGAGGCCGGATAGGCCACGGCGTCCTTGGTGCCCGACTCCAGCTTGAGGGACACCGGCTTGGCGGTGGTGGTGGCCTGGATGTTGAAGCCGGGGACGTTGAGTGCCGCCGTCGCCTGGACCTCGTCGAAGACAGCCTTGTCGAGCCAGGCCCAGGTCGGCAGGTTCACCTTGGTGGTGGCCTCGGGGGCGAGGGTGACCTTGGTGTCGGGGAGCTCCATGTGCTGGTAGGCGAGAGCGGCGAGTATCTCAGGCTTGATGGCCTCTTCGTACTGGGGCGGTGGTGCCTCGCCGTTCTCCACCCAGAAGGGGAGGTCCGTACACGACGTCCGCTTGAGATAGTCCGGCTCGTCGGGGTTCTCGACGCCGGCCCAGAACATGCCCTTGCCGTCGTTCTCGACGTTGTAGTCCTTGTAGCCGGGGGTGTCGGTCCAGCCGTACTCGTCCTCGTAGTGGCGCTGCATATCGCCGATCGCCGCACCCGCGGTCCCGCCCATGCCGGGCGTGTTCTTCTTGCGTTTGATGTCCTCGGACATCATTTTCTTGAAGTCCTTGGCACCGAGGTAAGGGGCGTACCAGCAGGGCGGTGGTGTCCAGTTGACGTCCGAGGACGTCACGTTGCCGGTGCCGCCGTCCTTGGCGACGGATCCGGAGTATTGGATACGGGCGGCGGCAAAGATGCCTGTCTTGTCGCCGCCGCCCTGCTGCTCCGTGTCGGCTCCCTTGCCGGAACCCACTGGCTTTGCCGCGTAGGCGGGTTCCGTGACGAGGGAACAGAGGGCCAGAGTCAGTGCTGCGGTACCGAGGAGTGTGCGCCGTGAGCCCCTCACTGGCATTTCGCCGCCTTCGTCTCGACGAATACCTTGGACGCCTGCCACAGGTCCGTACCCGTAGGGAACTTGACCATCACGATCTTGAAGTAATCGAAGTCTTCGAGGCTGGGCTTGGTTTTGAGCACCTTCTTGGTCTTGATTTCCTTGCCGTAGAACTTTCCTGCGTCCGCGCAGAAAGCCACCTCTACCGACTTGCCGTTCGTAGCGGACCGCGTGGTGGCGTCGTAGTGACGCAGCGTTCCGGTGGCGGTCCAGCCGCCGTCGATCCAGGCGTCGATCTGCGTATTTGCATAGCGCAGCCCATCACCGGTGGCGTAGGTGGTCACGGCCGCGTCCTTGGTCGTGCGCTTGTCGACGCCCCGATAGATGGCACGGAGGTAGTTAGCGGCGTCGTCCATCGCCGCCGCTTCGTTCTTGTCCTTCGGCTTGTCCCAGTCGAAGACCAGGTTCATGTCCTTGGGCAGGGACAAGTCCACGCCGTCCGGCTTGTCCTCCGCCGGTGCTCCCGACGGCTCCGCAGACTCCTTGGGCGTCTCAGATCCCTGGTCGGCTCCGGCGATCTTGTCGTTTCCGCTGGACTTGTCGTCCCCGCTACCGCAGGCCGTCAACAGCAGTGCCGCCGTTGCCGCCAGCGCGGCAGCAACGGGCAATGGGCGGCGCTTCACAGTGGCTCCCCGTGAGAAACAGAAGTTCAGTTAGGGCTCTGACGGTACCGGTGAGGTTTCCGGTTTCACCAGAGTGAACTTCCGAGTGAACATGGACAATCCGGGACGCAAGGGGCCCTCGCGGGACTGGCTGTGCCTTGATTGTGCTCAAGCAGGGACGGCGCCGGGTGCCGCCCTGTCCGTGCCATCGGCCATGAGGTCGAACCAGTCCGGCGGCTCGAAGAACTGCACCTCTCCTGGGGCGATGGCCGTGTTGTCCATACGCGTGTTCCGCCGACCGTCGGCGCGGTCGTCCCGCTGCCTCCCTGCAAACCCCATGAACTCTGTGAAGCTCACCGTTCCGCCCCTACAACCAGACCTCCGAAACTACACTCGCGCCCCATGCGTAACTCCCGCAGCACGAAGACGTCCGCTTCACCCGGTGAGTTCTACGGAAGCGCGTGGAGAAGACGGCCCGCGGGAGTCGGTGCACGGCCCGAACCCGGGGGCGGTGACGGACCCTGACCCCCGCCAGTTCCAAAGCCCGAGGCCGCCACAAACAGTCCCGAGACCCCCGCGCCCACTGGCTGTTACTCGCCCTCACCCTCCCCCTCGTCTTCGCCCTCCTGCTCTTCGAGGGCTGGACCCAGCACGAGGTCGACGCCGCGAAGGCGCGGTCGCCCTGTGCCTCGCCCGTGCCGGACGCCGTCGCCAAGGGCGGGCCCGTGATCGGGATCAATCGGGACGGGATCCGGTCCGGCTCGATGCCCCCGCGGACGGTCGCGCTCACCTTCGACGGTGGGCCCGACCCCGTCTGGACCCCGCGGCTGCTGGAGCTGCTCCGCAGGAACAACGCGCGCGCCACCTTCTTCCTGCACGGCGCACAGGCAGCCCGGCATCCGGAACTCGTCCGTCGTATCCGGACCGAGGGGCACGAGATCGGGTCCAACACCTACACCGGGGCCGTGCTCGGCGAGTCGTCCGCGCCCCGCTTCCGGTCCGAGCTCGAACTGACCCAGAGCGCACTCGCCGGCGCCACCGGACTGCGCACCAACCTGCTTCGGATGCCGCGGACCACCACCCCCGAGACCCTGTGCGGTCGTGAGTGGCAGGCGGCGCGGCGGGCCACCGGGTACGGGTACGTGCTCGTCGCCGCCGACAAGGGGGCGCGGAAACCGGCGCAGGGGATCGTGCGGCAGCTCAGTCAGACGGAGAGCGCCTATCTGGAGGCGCGCAGGCTCCTGAACAACCCGACCGTCGACCGGTTCACCACCGTGTCCCAAGGGCTCGGGCTCGTTCCCTACACGGCCCCGTCCCTCGTCGAGCGGTTGCTGGGGCAGGGGCTCATCCGGGTCACCAGCCTCGGGCAGGTCTTCTCCACCGCCATGATCTGGATCCTCGGCGTCGCCGGTGGGCTCGGTGTGCTGCGGCTGTTGCTGCTCGCCCTGTTCGCCCGGGCCCATGTGCGACGGCTGGAGCGGTTCCGGACCGGGGCTCCCTGGATGCGGGACACCACGGGGCCTGTGACCGTGCTCGTCCCGGCGTACAACGAGGAGGCCGGGATCGGGTCGACCCTGCGGTCGCTGCTCGACTCCACCCATGACCGGCTCCAGATCATCGTCATCGACGACGGGTCGAGCGACCGGACCGCCGACATCGCCGAGAGCATCGGCGATCCGCGGGTGGAGGTCGTACGGCAGCCCAACTCCGGCAAGGCCGCCGCCCTCAACACCGGGCTCGCGCACGCGCGGTACGACATCGTCGTGATGGTCGACGCCGACACCGTCTTCGAGCCCGACGCCATCGAGCGGATCGTCCAGCCCCTCGCGCATCCCGCCGTGGGCGCCGTCAGCGGCAACACCAAGGTCGGCAACCGGCGCAGTCTGCTGGCCCGTTGGCAGCACCTGGAGTACGTCTTCGGGTTCAACCTCGACCGGCGGATGTTCGAGGTGCTGGAGTGCATGCCGACCGTGCCGGGCGCCATCGGGGCGTTCCGCCGGGACGCGGTGATCGGCGTCGGCGGGGTCAGCGAGGACACCCTCGCCGAGGACACCGACCTGACGATGGCCCTGTGGCGGGCAGGCTGGCGGGTGCTGTACGAGGAGTCCGCCGTCGCCTGGACCGAGGTGCCCACCAGCGTCAGGCAGTTGTGGCGGCAGCGGTACCGGTGGTGCTACGGCACGCTGCAGGCGATGTGGAAGCATCGCGGGGCCCTCTTCGCCATGGGGCCCGCCGGGCGGTTCGGGCGGCGCGGGCTGACCTACCTCGCGCTCTTCCAGGTCGCCCTGCCGCTGCTCGCGCCCGTCATCGACGTCTACGCCCTGTACGGCGTGCTGTTCCGCGACCCGTGGGAGTCGGCCGCGGTGTGGTTCGCGTTCCTCGGCGTGCAGATCGTCTGCTCCGGCTACGCGCTGAGACTCGACGGCGAGCCGGTCCGGGCGCTGTGGTCGATGCCGTTCCAGATCGTCGTCTACCGGCAGTTGATGTATCTCGTCGTCATCCAGTCGCTCGTCGCCCTGCTGCTCGGCAGCCGGCTGCGGTGGCAGCGGATGAAGCGCTCCGGGACGGCCGCTGAACAGATCGGCGGGCCCGTTCCGTATAGGAGCGTGCCCATGCGTTGACCGCCACCGAACCAGCGGGAAGGGCCGATGAACGACTGGACCGACCCCCCGGGAGACCACCGGACGGCGGGGCGGGACCCGAGGAGGGTCCCGCCCCCGTCCCTCCTGGCACCCCCGCCGTCGACCCGTACGGCCCCCCTGCCCGGCATGCCCTCGCCGGCCGCGCCCGGCCGCTACGACAGCAGCGGCCACGAGCGCGGGCGGCGGGGCGGCGGCAGCAGGAACCCCCGGCGCCGTGCCGGAAAGGGCCGCCGGTTCGTGCGGACGGGGGCCGTGCTGTCGACCGTCCTGCTGCTCGCCGGCGCCGGTACGTACGTCTGGGCCGACACCCGGCTCAACCAGGAGGTCGATCTCGGAACGCTTCAAGGCCGGGCGCAGCCCGGGCAGGGCACCAACTACCTGGTCGTCGGCTCCGACAGCCGCGAGGGACTGTCGCAACAGGACCGGAAGGACCTGAACACTGGCTCGACCGACGGCCGTCGTACCGACTCGCTGATCCTGCTGCACACCGGGGTGAACGGCACCACCATGCTCAGTCTCCCGCGCGACTCGTGGGTCACCCTCCCGCCCTACGTCGATCCCGACACCGGGCGCAGCTACCCGGCCGCGCCGGACAAACTGAACGCGGCGTTCTCCCTGGGCGGACCCGACCTGCTGGTGCGGACCGTGGAACGCAACACCGGCGTGCACATCGACCACTACGCGGAGATCGGCTTCGCCGGGTTCGTGGGCGTGGTGGACGCGGTCGGCGGAGTGGATCTGTGCCTGGACAAGCCCGTACGGGACAAGGACTCCGGCGCCGACCTGCCCGCCGGCTGCCAGACCCTCGACGGAGCCGAGGCGCTGGCCTTCGTACGGCAGCGCAAGCAGGAGGCCCAGGGGGACCTGGGACGCACCCGCAACCAGCAGAAGTTCCTCGCCGCCCTCGCCCGTAAGGCGGCCACCCCGTCCACGCTCGCCGACCCGTCCAAGTCCTTCCCGACCCTGCGCGCCGGCCTCGACACGCTCATCGTGGACGAGGAAACGGAGCTGCCCGACCTCATGTCGCTGTTCCAGGCCATGCGCAAGGCCGCGTCCGGCGGGGGCAGACAGCTCAACGTGCCCGTGGCCGACCCGGACCTGCGGACGTCCAAGGGCAGCGCGGTGAAGTGGGACGACCGGCGGGCCCGCGCCCTGTTCACGGCACTGCGCGAGGATCGGCCGCCCGGCTGATCAGCGAGGCGAGCCCTCCGCCCGGCTGATCAGCGAGCCGAGCCTTCCGCCCGGCTGATCAACGAGCCCTGGCGCGACGGGAGGTGAAGCCGTCCAGCACCGGCATCAGCGAGCCGTACCCCGTCGCCGCCCACACGCTCCGCCCGGCCGGCACCTCGAAGTAGGGCACGGTACGGCCGTCCTCGTCCGTGTCGGTGAGCACCTCGGGCGCCCTGCGGGCCTGCAGCGCGTCCGCGCACTCCTGGCACACCGCCACGTCGAGCCGGTCGCGTCGGCCGATTCGGCGCCAGCCGGTGCGGAGGGCGGCGCGGCCGTGCCGGGGGTCGAAGAAGCAGAGGGGGAGGCCCAGGGAGCCGGCGAGGGCGTCGCGGCCCTCCTGCGCCAGGGCCAGGGCGCCCGCCAGGTCAGGCATGCCCCGGGCCTCGTCGAGGACCGTGCCGGCGGTGGCGTAGGCGTCGAGGGCGCGCTGGAGATCGGGTGTCGTGGTGGCGTCGGCGGCCTGGGTCGCCTCGCCGAGTGCCAGCACCTCCGCCTCGGCACGGCGCCGCAGCCCCGCCTCGTCGGCGGCCCGGGCCGTGGCGAACACGAGCTGGGGGAGGGCCGAGGGGGTCCTTCGGGTACGGACCAGGGCACGGGTCGCGAGGGCGGTCAGGGCCAGGGCGGGCACGGCGATGAGTGGCCAGAGCCACCACCCTCCGGTACCGTCCGAAGACGACTCGGACGCCGGTGACCCGGAGGCCTGGGCATCGGGCGCTGCCGAGCCGTCCAGCTCCTTCATCGCCTCTTCGTACCGCTGCCGGCCCTTGCCCTCCGCCACCAGGTCCACCGCCTTGGCGGTCAGGTCGGCCAGCCCCGCGTCCCGCAGCTCGTCCAGGAAACCTACGGCGGCCACGGCGTCCCGCGTCTGGTGGGCGTCGGAGGGCCACTCGTAGCCGTTCAGGGAGTCCGGGAAGTCGCTGTCCGTCGTGATGAGGATGAGGTCGCGCTGGTCCGCGAGCCGGTCGCGGACGACTCCGGCCAGGACATCGGAGTCACCGTCGAAGGCGTCGCCCTTGGTGAGCGGCGTGAGAACGACCTTGACGGGCAGGCCGGTCCGGCGGATCCGGTCCGCCAACTGCCGCTGCCGGGACGGTGGTACGGCATCGGTGTAGGCGTCGTCGACGTAGACGGGGGAGGTGCGCAACGCGCTCGCGATGCGCTGCCCGGCGCTCGGGGCGCCGCCGTCCGCCGCACGGGCCGGCGTGGTGGTGAGGGCCGCCAGCAGCAGGGCTGCGAGGACGGTGATCAGGCGCTTGACGTCAGTGGACACCTGCGGTCTCCCTCACCTTGTCGACGAGCCGGGCGATGCCGCCGGGCAGGGCGGTCAGCGGTCCGTCGGTCGCGTCGTAGTACGGCAGGCGGTTGTTGCCCGAGGACGGGTCGGGCAGCTTCAGCAAACTGCCCGGGATGCCGCTCGGGTCGGCGATGGCCGTGTTGCGGCAGAACTCGCAGACGGGGAGCAGGCGGCGGGCGACACCCTCGGTCGAGACGCGGACGTGGTGGCGGCTGACGCCGGACCCGTGCAGGGGGTTGACGCCGCAGCACAGGTCCGTCGTGTCGCCGGCGAGCGCGGCACGGCCCGCTCGGGCGAGCACGATGACCGCGACCAGGGTCGCGGGGTCGGTGCCCGACTCCCTGACGCGGCCGAGGTCGCCGTCGACGAGGAGCAGCGCCGCGTCGAGGTGGTCCCAGGCACGACCGCGCTCGTCCCGGCCGGCGAATTCCTCGGTGAGGGTGGTGAGTTCGGCGTAGGCGGTACGCCGGAGGTAGGACACCGACGGCTCGGTCGGGGCCGTGAGGGGCAGGCGGTGGGTCGGCTCGGGGGCGGGAGAGCGCCACCGCAGCAGGCCGCCGAAACCCCATGTCAGTCCGGCCACCACACCGGACAGCAGAAGAGCCAGGCAGGCGCCCACGAACAGGCCGGGCCAGAAGTCGGTGGCGAACAGGGGAGGGAGGGTGTTCTCGTCGGCGGCCCTCGGGGCGGGGGCCGGGGGTGACTCGGATTGCGGCCGGTCGGTGCGCGGGGTCTTGTCGATGAACGTCATGAGCTTGTCGAGGCGCTCGCCGAGGAGGTGGTCGTCGGCCTCGTCCGCCCTGCTGTCGCCCAACGTGACGGAGTCCGGTAGGTCGAAGGAGAGGCGGGTGGAGTCCAGCCGCAGCCCGTGGTTGTAGACGTCGATCGTGCCGTCGTCCGGATCGGCGACGACGTACACCCCGTCCTTGCCCACCTTGGCGTGCACCGCAGCGGCGAACAGCCCCGAGTCGCCGGCCGACTCGCTCTCGGGCGTCTGCGGCACGAGGGAGACGTACACCGGGCCGCCGCCGTCGGAGCGCCGGAAGTCCCGGATCCGGTCGTGCAGCCGGTCGAGTTGGCGGGAGTCGAGTACACGAGGGCTCTCCGGATCGGCATAGACCGGGTCCCGCTTCAGCCCTGACGCGACGCGTTCCACACGGGCGGTCAGATCGGAGGGGGTGGGCGGCTCCGCCGCGCTCGACTTGGTCTGGTCGAAGACGACGGGAGCGGTGAGGGCGATCGCCGTGGCGGTGAGGACGGCCGCGCTGGGCACGACCCACCGCGGGATGCGCCGCTCCGCTCCGGTACGCCTGCGGCGCCGCCGCACGTACCCGGCCCCCAGCACGATCAGCAGCGGTACGCCGGTCAGCAGGATCCCCGTGAGGAACGACTGGTTGCGGCGGTCGGACGGGCCGATGTACATCTCGGCGGGCTCGTCGTCCTGGTACCTCTGGCGAGCGGCCTCCGCACGGGCGGTGGCCTTCTCCTCGCCCTGCGCGATGACGTCGACGAAGCGCTCGAAGCTGCGCAACGGGCCCGCGTCGTAGGGGAGTTCGTATTGAGTGACTGTGACGGCGGCATCAGCGGGGGCGCGGACACCGTAGGCCGTGGCCTCCGCGAGGTCCTCCCCCTCGAACAGGACGTACAGCCCATCACGCCCGAGCCGGTCGTGCACCGCGCCGAGCAGCTGCTTGCCGTCCGTGCTCCTCTGCATGGGCAGGACCAGGACGTAGGTCGGGACGCCGGTCTTCTTCGCGAGTCCGGCGAAGTCGGGGGCGGTGGACCGGGGGACCTCGCGGGGGAGTTGGTCGGTGACGTGGACCGGGTTCTCGCGGAGGCGGTCGGCGAGATAGGCGGCCTGGGTGGCGGGGATCGTGTCCGCTGCTCGGGCCGGGGTGGCGGTTGCGAAGACGGCCGTCAGCGCCCAGAGGGTGAGAAACAGCCAGAGGGCACGGGTTCCGCCACCGCTTCTTGCCCATGGCTGTCCTGCGTAGGACTCGTTTGCCGTGACTGCCCTCACCGGTGTGGCCCCCCCGCGGTCCGATCACTGTCCGCGCGGCACTCTACTCGGGACTTCGCGAGTGCTACAGGTCGGCTGGTGGCGGCACGGCCCGATCCCTGGGGGCGCCGTGGGGGCGAGGACTGGTGCCGGTAGCCGAGGGACCGTAGGGGCGGTCGGCCTCAGCCCAGCTTCGCGTTCTGTGTCTTCACCACGTTCGTGGGGATCTTGGCGTCGCTGGGCCGGATGCCATCCGCGATGGCGAAGCCGTTTGCCGAGAAGTAGACGGCGAGCACGTCGCCGTGGCGGACGGCTTCGGTGTGCAGAGTGTGGGTGACACCCCGGAACGTCATCGTCGACCGGAAGGCGACAGCACCGGTCGTCATCCCCTTCTCAGCGGTGACCGAGTCGTAGGCCGAGGTGTTCTTGCCCGCCTTGGCGGTGAAACCGTCGCCGCACTCGGACACGGCCTTCGCCAAACCGGCCAACACCGACTCTGCCTTGGCCGCCGGCTCGTACGAGGTGAGAGTGATGGACGTGATCTCCTTGCCGTAACCAGCCCCGGCACTGCGCGTGAGGTCGGCCTGCGGTTCACCGAGTGGGAGTTGGTTCATCGCGTAGGCCAGCGGGGTGCAGCCGGGCTTGTCGACCGTGACCTCGTCCGAGGACTTGGCGAAGGCGTACTCGGCGTCGGGCTCGGACACGTTGTAGCCGGGCAGGTCGTCCTTCGTCACCATGACCTTCGCCAGCCGCTGCGCCGGAGCGACCGGCTTGGCCTTCGGCGCCGAGGGCGAACTGGCGGGCGCGCCCTCGCTGCCCGAGCAGGCGGTCAGTGCGGAGGCCAGGGCCAAGACGGAGACGGCCAGGGTGACGCGCTTCACGGGGGGGCTCCTCATGGGGGGATGGCGACCGAGACGAGGTCGCCGCCGCACTCTACTGAACCCACTGTCCCCTCCCGACTGGGAACCTCCCGCCTTGTGAGTGAATGGTGCAGGCATGATGGCCGGGAGGTGTTGACCGCCCCGGGGCGGGTGCGCACCCGCTGCCGCGGCGAGTTCGCTGCAGCACACCTGACCTGATCGTTCGGCCCGTGTGGTAACGGGCATTTGCCTGCCAGAAGTTGCAGATGGGTAACGAGGCGGGTGGTGCGTTCTCTGAGTTCGGGCGCGCCTTGAGGGGCTTATGTGCGGCTGATACGGTGCCCTGGCTTGACACTCACTTCGGCGCTGGCTATTCGGCCAGCTCAGGCACCAATCCAACGGGCCGAGAAGTGCGAAGTGTCCTATTTGGTAAATAACTTCTTGGGTGTACGGGGAGCGGTTGCGTGAAGATCCAAGAGCGTACGGGGGCGGGCGCCGGTCGTTCCGCCGCTCCGGCTCAGCCGTCGGTCGGTGACCGGCTTCCCACACCACCTCGCGAGCGCAAACCGGCACTGGCCGCGCTCGCCGTGCTGCTCATCCTGGTGGGTGCGCTGGGCGCGACGATGCTCGTGCTCCAGGCCGGTGACCGGATCGAGGTCGTCAAGGTGACGAAGGAGGTCCAGGCCGGGGAGTCCCTCAAGGACAGTGACGTGACCTCTGTCATGGTCGCCGAGGACGAAAGCATCCACTACGTCGAGTGGTCGCAGCTGAAGACCATCCAGACGTACAAGGCCAAGTCCACGCTCTACCCGGGGACTCTCGCGGTCGGTGAGATGTTCGCCAAGAAGGCCAGCCTCCCCGCCGGCAAGGCCGCCGTGGGCCTCGCCCTCAAGGAGGGCCAGTACCCGTCCGACATCAAGGCCGGTGACGTCGTCTCCGCCTACCGCGTCGGCACCAGCGGCGCCGGCTCGAACAGCTCCGACGACAGCACCGGTTCGAGCGGCACCTCGTCCTCCGGCGGCGGCATCGTCGACAACGCACGCGTGAACGCCGTCAACGACGACAGCGACGCCACCGTGAGCACGGGCAACCTCTCGCTCACCCTCCTCGTCGACCAGGCCGACGCGGCCGCGCTCGCCTCCGCGGCGGCCGCGGGCGAGGTCGCCATCGTGCACGTCCCCGGCAACTAGAAGGCGGCACCCGACCCATGGCGCTCATCGCTCTCGCCGCCGACAAGGGTTCCCCCGGCGTCACCACCGCGGCCGTCGCCCTCGCGGCGGTCTGGCCGCGGCGCGTCCTGCTCGCCGAGACGGACCCGGCGGGCGGTGACCTCGTCTACCGCAGTGCCGCCGCGCACGGCGGACCGCTCAACCCCAACACCGGCATGCTGTCCATCGCCGCCACCGCGCGCCGCGGACTCGTACCGGACCAGCTCTGGGACCACGTACAGCCGCTCAGCGGGGGACTGGAAGTGCTCGTCGGGCTCGGCATCGCCGAGCAGGCCGCCGGGCTCGCGGGACTGTGGCCCACCCTCGGGCACGCCTTCGCCTCCCTCGCCGACTCCCCGAACGCCGCCGCCGACGTCATCGCCGACTGCGGACGCATCAGCGGGGACACCCCTGCCGTCGAGCTGTTCCCGCACGCCTCCCTCGTGCTGCTGCTCTCCCGCACCGAGCCGGAGGCGATCGCACGGGTGCGTGACCGTGCCGCGGCGCTCGCCGGCAAGCTGCACGGCGGACCGCGCGGTGCCGCGAGCCTCGCCAACCCGGTGATCGGCGTCGTCCTGATCGCCGACACCGGCAACGCCGGCAAGCTCGCCTCGCAGGTCAACGACATGCTCGTGCACGCCCAGACCGGCGCCCGCGTGGTCGGCACCATCGCCGACGACCAGGCCGGCGCCGACCAGCTGGCCGGCCGCAGGCGCGGCCGTCTCGACAAGTCGCTGCTGATCCGCTCGGCCCGCAAGGTCGCCGCCGACCTCTACCAGCAGTACGGCGCCGCCTGGGCCGCCTCCGCCCAGGCGAACCAGGCCCACCACGTTCAGCAGGCCCACCACGTCCAGCACGACCACCCGGGCCAGATGCAGGGCCACGCGGGGGCCGGCACATGACCGCTGTCGACCACCAGTTGGTCAAGCGGTTCCGCCAGGACGCCGGCGACCGCATCGCCGAGCAGCGCCGACAGGACCAGCTCAACAACGTCACTCCGATGTCCACGGAGGACGAACGGCAGTACGCCCGCGCCGTCATAGCCCAGATCCTGGAGGAGTACGCCCGCTCCGAGATCAACGCGGGCCGTACGCCGCTGGACGCCGAGACCGAGGAGCAGTACGCGGCCGCCGTGCACGCGGCGCTGTTCGGCGTCGGCCGGCTCCAGCCGCTGCTGGACAACCCCGAGGTCGAGAACATCGACATCAACGGCTGCGACCAGGTGTTCGTCGGCTACGCCGACGGGCGCGAGGTGAAGGGCGACCCCGTCGCCGAGACCGACGAGGAGCTCATCGAGCTCATCCAGGTCCTCGGCGCCTACTCGGGTCTGTCCTCCCGCCCCTTCGACTCCGCCAACCCGCAGCTCGACCTGCGGCTGCCCGACGGTTCGCGTCTGTCGGCCGTCATGGACGTCGCCCGGCGCCCCTCGCTGTCCATCCGCCGCGCGCGCATGGGCAAGGTCTTCATCTCGGACCTCGTCGGCAACGGCACGCTCACCCCCGAGGTCGCCCACTTCCTGGCCTGCGCGGTCCGCGCCCGCAAGAACATCATGATCGCCGGCGCCACCAACGCCGGTAAGACGACGCTCCTGCGCGCCCTCGCCAACGAGATCCCGCCGCACGAGCGCCTCATCACCGTCGAGCGCGCACTGGAGCTCGGGCTCGACACCTTCCCCGACCTGCACCCGAACGTCGTCGCCTTCGAGGAGCGCCTGCCCAACTCCGAGGGCCAGGGCGCCATCTCGATGGCGGAACTGGTGCGCCGCTCGCTGCGTATGAACCCCTCCCGCGTCATCGTCGGTGAGGTCCTCGGCGACGAGATCGTCACCATGCTCAACGCGATGTCGCAGGGCAACGACGGCTCGCTGTCCACGATCCACGCCAACAGCTCCAGCGAGGTCTTCAACCGTATTTCCACCTACGCGCTGCAGGCCTCCGAGCGGCTGCCCATCGAGGCCAGCCAGATGCTGATCGCCGGCGCGGTGAACTTCGTCGTCTTCATCCAGCGGCGCAACAACTTCGGCAACGGCGGCCGCCTCCAGCGCATGGTCACCTCCGTCCGCGAGGTCAACGGCGTCGACGGACGCGTCCTGTCCAGCGAGGTGTTCGCGGAGGCCCCCGACGGCCGGGTCGTGCCGCACGCCCCACTCGCCTGCCTGGAGGAACTGATGGCACACGGCTACCGGCCGTCCGGGACCTGGGGGTGAGCCGGGGATGAACACGACTCTCGCAGCAATCGGCTCTCTCGGTTCCATGGGCGGCCTGTTCTCCACCACCGTCCTGTACTCGATAGGAAGCGGCGTCGCCGTCGGCGGCGGCCTCGCCCTCCTCCTCATCGCCGTACGCGGGCTGCCCGTCAAGCCCGACCACGAGAAGCAGAAGGCCGCCGAGCGGGCGAGTGAACTCATCCGCTTCGCCGGCCAGCGCGGCTCGCTCGCCGCCATCGTCGGCCTGGTCGTCCTCGTCCTCACCCGCTGGGCGGTCGCGGGCATCGCGGCCGGTGTCCTCGTCTTCTTCTGGGACCGCCTCTTCGGCGGCGCCGGCGAGGAGCGGGCCGCCATGAAGCGCGTGGAGGCCCTGGCGTCCTGGACCGAGTCGCTGCGCGACACCATCGCCGGCGCGGTGGGCCTGGAGCAGGCCATCCCGGCCTCCGCCCGCGCCGCCGCCCCGGTCCTGCGCCCCCACCTCGACGCCCTCGTCGACCGCCTGCGCGCCCGCACCCCGTTGCCGGAGGCGCTCCAGCACCTCGCCGACGAGATCGACGACGCCTCCGCCGACATCATCGTCGCGGCCCTGATCCTCAACGCCCGTCTGCGCGGACCCGGTCTGCGCCAGGTGCTGGGCGCACTGGCCAAGTCGGCGCGCGAGGAAGTGGACATGCGGCAGCGGGTGATGGCGCAGCGCGCCTCGACCCGCCGGTCCGTGCAGATCGTCGTGGCGGTCTCGATCGCCTTCGTCCTCGGCCTGTCCATCTTCAACCGTGACTTCGTCGAGCCGTACGGCACCGCCGTCGGCCAGCTCGTCCTGGCCTGTGTCTGCGGCCTGTTCGCGCTCGGCTTCTGGTGGCTGCGCAAGCTGTCCACCATCGAGACGCCCGAACGCTTCCTGGTCCGCGACGAGGCAGCCGTCCAGTTCGTGCGTCCCAGGACGCCGTCGCAGCAGCAGCCCCAGCAGCAGCTGCCGCAGGAAGAGGGGGCACGCCGGTGAACCTCACGATGCCGCTCGTCGTCGGCGCCGTCATCGGCCTGGGTATCTACGCCCTCGTACGCGCCCTCATGCCCAGCAAGCGCAGCCCGGTCTCGCAGGTCGCGCGGATCGACGCGATGCGGGCCCGCGGCTCGGCCTACGAGTCGGCCCGCACCGAGCGGGAGAAGGGGCGCTTCGGCGCGCTGCGGGCCGAAGTCGGCCTGCGCGTCTCCGAGTTCTACCTCCAGCAGGGCTGGGAGCAGCGCTCGCTGCGCGCGGACCTGGCGGTCCTGGACCGCAGCTGGGAGAAGTTCCTGGCGACGAAGGTGCTGCTGGGCGTGGCCGGTCTGTTCTTCGGCCCGTTCCTGTTCGCCATCGTCTACACGCTCGGTGTCGGCCGGAGCCCGATCATCCCGGTGTGGCTGGCGCTGCTCTTCGCGGTGATCTTCTTCTTCCTGCCCGACCTCGAGGTACGGCGGGACGCGGCCCAGAAGCGGCGGGACCTCAGGCGCGTGATCGGCGCGTACCTCGACCTGGTGTCGATGAGCCTGGCCGGCGGACGCGGTCTGCCCGAGGCCCTGATGGCGGCCGCCGAGATCTCCGACGGCTGGGCCAACCAGCGCATCCGCAACGCCCTGTCGGACGCCCGCATCACCGGCATCAGCCAGTGGCAGGCGCTCGGCCAGCTCGGCGAGGAGATCGGCGTCGAGGAACTCAAGGACCTCTCCGCCTCCCTGGCCCTGGTCGCGGACGACGGTGCGAAGGTGCGCGAGTCCCTCGCGTCCCGGGCCGAGACCATGCGGCACCGCGAACTCGCCGAGATCGAGGGCAGCGCGGGTGAGAAGTCCCAGTCGATGCTCGTGGCGCAGCTGCTGCTGTGCGCCGGGTTCCTGGTGTTCCTGATCTTTCCGGCGGCGATGCGGGTGTTCCAGGTGCAGTGAGCCGTGCCGTGAGCCACTCAGTGAGCTGACCTTCACAACTCCAGAACTTCCCGGACTGATTCGACCGGACTGATTTCGAAAGGACACGTCGTCATGATCGGACGCAACTTCCACACGGGCATCCCTGCCGTGGACTTCCTGGTCACCTTCCTCCAGGCCCGTACCGAGCGCGCCCGCTCCGGCGAGCTGGACCGCGGCGCCTCCGCGGTCGAGTGGGTCATCATCTCGGCGGTCGTCGTGGCGATCGTCGGTGTCGTGGCCGCCATCATCAACGCCGCGCTGAGCGAGGGCGCCAACAAGGTCGGCGACTGCATCAAGGGCGCGGACGCGGGCAAGACCTGCTGATCCGTCACAGGGACGGTCGCAGGGCAGTCACAGGGACAGTC
This sequence comes from Streptomyces sp. NPDC016851, assembly GCF_055562795.1. Classification (NCBI taxonomy): domain Bacteria; kingdom Bacillati; phylum Actinomycetota; class Actinomycetes; order Kitasatosporales; family Streptomycetaceae; genus Streptomyces; species Streptomyces sp. NPDC016851. The sequence goes on along the minus strand of NZ_JBVHEP010000003.1, from coordinate 377,770 downwards.
GACGGACAACGGGGTTCACGGGGATGCCGGCAGACGTGAGCAGACGGATACGCCGCAGGGTGCGGGCCGCGCGGAGAGCGGCGGCCGCCCGCGGTGACTCCGGCATGACCGCGATCGAGTTCGTGCTGCTCACTCCCGTACTGTTCTTCATGATCTTCGCGACCGTGCAGTTCGCCCTGTACTTCTTCGCGGACCACGTCGCCCAGGCGGCGGCGCAGGCGGGAGCGCGCAAGGCGCGTGCCACGGCCGACGAACGGCCGGGCGCGTGGCGGGGCGAGGCCCAGGACGTGGTGGACAGCTACATCCGCCAGCTGGGCCCGCAACTGGTGCTGGCGCCGGACGTGAAGATGCTCCAGCCGGACCAGAACACGGTCGGTGTGGAGATCGCGGCGCGGGTGCCGACGGTGTTCCCGGGGCTGGACCTGACGGTGCACGCGCAGTCGGCCGGCCCGGTGGAGCGGTTCGTACAGGAGGAGAACTGATGACTCCGTCTCCTCCTGCGCCGTGGACGGACAGCCGGCGGGCGGACGACCGGGGCCTGTCCACGATCGAGGTCGTGATCCTCGCCCCGGTGATGATCCTGTTCATCCTCGTCCTGGTGGCCTTCGGGCAGCTCGTCGACGGCCGCGGGGCGCTCGACGGAGCGGCCCGGGACGCGGCCCGCGCGGGCTCGATCCAGAAGGACCGCGCCACCGCCATGGCCGAGGCCGAGAAGGCCGCCGAGGCGAACCTGGCGGACGTCTGCTCCGGCCCCGTGTCGGTCGTCCAGACGAGCGAGGGCTTCGAGCCCGACACCATCTTCACGGTCGAGGTGAGCTGCCAGGTGCGGGGCCTGGCCATGCTCGGCCTCGACGTCCCGACGACGCTGACGGCGAGCTTCAGCTCCCCGCTCGACCCGTTCAGGAGGTCGGCGTGAGACACCTCCCGGCCTGCGGGCGGTCGTGGTGGGCGGCCCGTCGCGCACACCTGGACGACCGAGGCTCCGGCGCCGGCGCGGTCATCATCTTCGCGCTGGTCTTCCTCTCCCTCTCCGCGTTCGTGATCGACGGCGGCCTGTCCATCTCCAAGCGGGAACGGGCGGCCGACATCGCGGAACAGGCGGCCCGGTTCGCCGCCCAGGACATCGACCGCGACGCCCTCTACGAGAACGAGGGCGGCCCCGCCCCGATCAACTTCGAGAACTGCAACGCCCGCGTGAAGACCTTCGCCCGCGAGATGGACATGACGGGCGCGGACATCGCGGCGACCCACTGCGTGGCGGCGGACGCCCAGCAGGTGCAGGTCGAGGTGCAGCTCACCTACTCTCCGGTCTTCACGGGGATGTTCTACGGCGGCGACGTGGTGGTCCACGGGCAGGCGGTGGCGGAGAACGAGGTCGGCTGAGCCGCCCGCCGCCCGCCGCCCGCCGCCCGCCGCCCGTCGCCCGTCGTGAATCGGTGATCCGGAACATTCCAGGGATCTGCACACGGTTCACCGCGAGGTCGTGAGAAACCACGGCGGGTGCCGAACACGCCTCACTCACCCCGCCGTGCATTGCACTCCGGTACCGCACCGTGGCAGAACCTGTGAAGACGACGGGTATTGAGGTGACCGAATGGTCACACCCATGAATTCGCCCACCGAAAACTGTCGCACGCCGTCGACCACTGACTGGCCGACCCTTCTTCCGGCGTGCTTTGATCGGTCGCGCTCCAGCACTTCGAATAAATGAAACGAAGGGAACCGCCCTCCATGGCCTTCACCCCGCAGATCGAGACCGCCCACATGTCCGACGCCGAGCTGGACACCATCGCCGGCGGCCAGGCGGGCGGCACCGCGGGTGCCGGCGCCGCGGCCGGTCTCTACGTCGAGACGACGGCCGCCGGTGTCACCACCGGTGTCGGCGGCGGCGTGGGCCTCGCCGTCTCGCCCGAGGGCATCTCGGCGGACCTGCACCTCAACGCCGCCACGGTCGCTGCCTGACCGCAGGCACAGGAAAGGCCCCGGATCTCCGGACCCGGGGCCTTTTCGCGTCAGCGGACAGCGGATAGCGGTTTGCGGCCTTACTTACCTCCGCCCCCTTTACCGCCTTTCCCGCCCCGCTTGTCCTCCGTCTTCATCGCATCGTTGACCTGCTTGGCGAGCTCGTCATCAAGCTTCTTGAACTCACGGACAACCGCATCGGACATACTCGCCAGCGCATCGAGCTGCTGGGTGATGTCCTCGCGCCCGTCCTCCCAGTTGGACTCGAAATCCCCGAGCGCGTCATTGACACTGCCGTCGCCGATGTCGTCCTTGTAGGACTCGAAGAGCTTCTTCGTGTGATTCAGACGTGTCTTGATGGAACGCAGCCGGCGCCCGTAGCTCTCCAACTCCGTCAGCGGGAGCGCGAGGTCGCTCTTGCCCTTGCCCATGTGAAGTCCCCCAGCAGGTTCAGACGGCTCAGATGAAACGGAACGTACGCATCACAGCGTCAAAGATGTCATGGCACGCGGTGGGGCGCGGCACGTCCGCGACACCGTACCGGCCGCCTACGAGCCCATACCCTTGGCCACCTCTTCCTTGGCCGCGGCGATCTCCTCCTCGGCGGACTCCACGACGCGGGTGGGTGTGGTCACCTGGAGCATGCCCCTCGCTCGGAGTGCACCGACGCGTTCTGCCACACGCCCTGCTCGTTCTTCGCCAGGGAGACCGAGTAGCGGACGTAGGGGTCCGTGCCTGCCGGGTTCCCCACGACCTTGCCGGTCTTGCGGTTCCTGGTCTTCGCCGCGCTCTCGTCCGTGCAGTAACTGAGCGATGCTCCCTTGCCGTTCCCGGCCAGGTTGACCTTGGGGTTGAAGGCGGGCAGCTTGCCGACGACCGTGACGTTCTTGTCCGTGTAGGACTTGATCCAGTCCTTGGTCAGCCCGCGAACCCCTTCTGTGTCGTAAAAGGCGACGGCCTCGCTGTCGGGGTCGTTCTCGATGATCGCCGCGTACCCGGCCCGGACTTCCTCCTTGCCGTCGTTGAGCACGGCCTGCTCGACAGGATCGCTGCTCGTCCAGTTCTCGAAGGTGAGCTGGAAGCTGCTCGGGATGGTGATGTCAGGGCGTTTCGGACCGGATGGCGTCGATGCCGATGCCGATGCCGGAGTCGAGGGGCTCGATCCTGAACCAGCGCCCTTGGTGTCCTCCGACGACGTGTCGTCACCTCCACCGCAGGCGGTCAGAAGCAGCGCAACCGTCGCGGTCAGCGTAACGGCGGTGGTGGTCGGAGCGCGGCGGGCCACGGTTTGTCTCCCCCGGGTTTCGGCGTATGCGGCAGAGAACGAAGTTATCAGGGGCGGGTGATGGGCCCTTGAGAGGCACTGGTGGGCTGTGTGGGGCGGTGAGGAGTGTGGCGTGGCATTTGCAACGACCGGACCGCATGTGCCACATGGCTGCCCGGCGTCAGGATGTGGCGAGTCGCTCGCCTCCCGGATGCGCCCCGCGGATCCCACGTAGCGCATCCGTTGCGTCAGCGATTGACGGACTGAATCTCCTGGACGTTCATGTCCTGGGTCGTCTCGAAGGTGCCGTCGGGGAGGTCGCCGCCGGTGCCGTCGGAGCCTTCCCAGGTGATCTGCCAGGTGACGCTGGCGGAGAGTTCGTACGGGGTGCCGTTGGTGGCGCGGAGGTAGCGGATGCCGCAAGGCGGGGTCTTGTCGGCGTTGCCCTTGGTGTACGGGGTGCCGATGGAGCCGTCCTCGTTGATCTCGCAGTCGCCGGAGGCGGGGAAGGTCTCGGCGTCCTTGGTGCCGGGCTCCAGGTGGAGGGCGACCGGCTTGGCCGTCGTCTCGGCCCACAGGCCGGTTCCGGGGAGCTCGGCGCGGACCTTGACCTCCTGGAAGGTGCCCTTGTCCAGCCAGACCCAGGTCGGCAGGTTCACCGTCGACCTGGCCGCCGGCTTCAGCTCCACCTCGGTCTCGGGGACCTTGACCTTGTTGTAGGCGTAGTCGGCGAGGGTCTCGGGGGTCGGGGCGTTGGGGTCGTCGGGGATCTGGCCGGCGTCCTGCCAGAACATCAACCGGCTGCAGAGTGATGTGTCATCGACCTTGGTCACGTCCGGCGCCACTCCGCGCCAGAAGTAGCCCTTCTTGCCGATGTTGTAGTTCTTGTAGCCCTTCACGGTCGCCGGCTTCGTGAAGATGGTGGTGGCGTCCTTCTCGTCCCTGAAGTGGTCCGTCCAGAGCTCCGACCCGTACCAGCCGTCGCGCAGACCGGCGTCGCCGTTGCCGTCGGTCTCCGCGAAGTTCTTCAGCTGCTCAGGGGTGAACACGGGCTCGTACCAGCAGGGCGGCGGCTCCCAGTTCACGTCCGTCGACGCGACGGTGCCCTGCTTGCCGCCGGTCGGGCCGCTCACTTGACTGACCTTGATCCGGGACTGCGAGGCGGAAGCGGAGATCTCGTTGTTCTTGGCTCCGCCGCCGTAACTGCCTTCGCCGCCGAGGGCGACGGCCGGCAAAGGTGCGAGGAGGGCGGCGGTGAGCGAGAGGACCGTGAGGGAACGGGAGGCGTGTGAGTACCTCACCGGGCGCAGCCTCCCCTCTCCGAATGGGCGGACACTGCCTGCCACACGCCCTGGGTGTTCTTGCCCATGGAGATCACGTAGAGGACTTCGGGGTCCGTGCCAGGAGGGTTCCCCTTGACCTCGCCGGTCTTGCGGTTCTTCGTGGAGGCCTTGCTCTCATCGGTGCAGTAGGAGAGGGACGCCGCCGCCTTGTCCTTGGCGAGGGTCACCTTGGGGTCGAACACGGGCAACTTGCCGATAACAGTGAGGTTCTTGTCCGTGTAGGTCCTGATCCACTGCTGGCTCTGCAGGAAGCCGGTCTTCGTGTCGTAGAAGGCACGGTTCTTGCTGTCGGGATCGTTCTCGATGATCGCCTCGTACCCCGCCCGGAGCTGCTCCTTGCCGTCGTTGAGCACCGCCTGCTCGACGGGGTCGCTGCTCGTCCAGTTCTCGAAGGTCAGCTGGAAGCTGCTGGGGAGGGTGATCTCCGGGCGCTTGGGGCCGGACGGCGTCGACGCGGATGCAGAAGCCGACGGGCTCGACCCCGAATCCGCGCCCTTGATGTCGTCCGACGACTTGTCGTCACCGCCTCCACCACAGGCGGTGAGCAGCAGCGCCGCTGTCGCGGTCAGCGTGGCGGCAGTGGTGGTCAGAGCGCGGCGTGCCACGGTTCGTCTCCCCCGGTGTTCGATCGTCATCCGATGTGCGGCAGGGAACGAAGCTATCAGGGGCGGGTAATGGGCCCTTGAGAGGCAGTGGGGGGTTGTGTGGGGAAGGTGAGGAGTGTGGCGTGGCGGCTGCTAACGGTTCTCATGAGGTAGGTACGGCTGTGACGACAGGCTCGCACGTTCCGGAGGGCGTACTGGCGCGCGAGATCTTCGGGCCGCTCGGCGGAGTCGTGGAGGTCGGGGCCGTGTCGGCGACCGGCACATGGAGCGTCCGTGCGGCCTCCGTCGGGGAGTTGGTGAGCCGCCGACGTGACGAGGTCGACCGTCTGCTCGAACTCGTCCGAGACATCGGCGGCTTCTCCTCGTCCGCGATGGCCATCGCCGATGAGCTGGGTTACCTGCGGGAGCACGAGGTGACGGCGCCGTCCTTGCTTTTGTGGTCGGGGGCGGTCGAGGGAATTCCGTCCCGGCTCGACGACCTCGAACGGCCGGACATCGTTCGGCGCATGTGCCACATGGCTGCCGACCTGCAGCTGACGTACTTCCTGCAAGCCCTGATCACGGCTGCCGTAGCGGCGGGAGGGGAAGTCCGTCCCGGGGCAGCCGGCATCGCCGAAGCGCTGGCGATCGGGTCCGGCATCGCGGACGCCACGGGACGGAGTGCGCCGGCGCTGGTCTTCAGGATGTGGCGAGTCGCTCGCCTCCCGGACCTGCTCCGGCCGGAGGCGGACACGCCCGAGTACGGAAAAGCTGGGTTCCGGGCCTACGACCGGGCGCTCGACGCCCTGCTCCCCGTGGATGGCTGATGTGCGCCCCGTCGCGCGCCCGTGGCCAGGGCCACGATCAGCTTCGTGCGCCTCGTGCCGGTTCAGCCTCGGCACTCCTCCGCCTTCGCCTCGACGGCGACCTGCTGGGCGCGCCACACGGGATTGCCCTTCACTGACGCCATGAGGATGGTGAACTTCTGGAAGCTGGCCAGGCTTTCCTTCGTGCGGTGCACCTTCTCCGACTTGACTTCCTTGCCGTAGACCTTGGACTGGTCCTCACAGAAGGTGACGCTGACCGTTTTGACCTTCTCCGACTCGTCGCCCGGGCTGGTTTCGGCCTGGTAGTACCGGTCCTTGCCCGTGAGCGTCCAGCCGCCGTCCACGTAGTCCTTGATCTGTGAGTGCGCGTACTGCGAGGCCTGGCCCGACGAGTAGAACTGGAAGGCGGGGTCTCCCGGATCCTGCTTCGTGATGCCGTGGTTCAGCGCTCGGATGTAGTTGGCGGCGTCATCGAGGGCGGCAGCGCTGTCCTGATCCGACGGTTTCTCGAAGTCGAAGACCACGTCGAGGTCCTTCGGAAGACTCACGTCAGGCCGGTCGACGTCCTTCGACGCCGAGCCGGAGACCGAAGCGGAAGGGCTGCTCGCCCCCTTGTCGGCCCCCTTGATGTCGTCCGACGAGCCGTCTCCGCCGCCGCATGCGGTGAGCAGCAGTGCCGCTGTCGCGGTGAGCGTGGCGGCTGTCGTTTTCAGAGCGCGGCGGGCCACTGGCCTTATCCCCCGGGTTTCGATCGTCGTCCGATGTGTGCGGCAGAGAACGAAGTTAGCAGGGGCGGGGAATGTGCCCTTGAGAGGCAGCGGCGGGTTGTGTGGGGGAGGTGAGGAGTGTGGCGTGGCGGTTGCGAACGATGTAGGAGCGCGTCAGCGGTTGTTCGACTGGATTTCCTGGACGTTGATGTCCTGGGTGGTATCGAAGGTGCTGTCCGGGAGGTCGCCGTTGGCGCCGCCTGTGCCCTCCCATGAGATGTGCCAGGTGATGCTGGCCTTCAACTGGTACGGGACACCGTTCGTGGCGCGGAGGTAGCGGATACCGCAGGGCGGGGGCTTGTCGGTGGGGTCCTCATGCACGGCACTCCTTGGCCTTGCCGATGACCTCGATGACCTGGACCCTCCACACCTGGGGAGAGCCGGACGAGGGGACCATGAGCAGCCGATGCTTCAGGTAGCTGTCGAGATTCTCCTCACTGCGGAGAATCTCGCCGGTCTTGATGTCTTTGCTGTAGGCATTGCCTTGGTTCTCGCAGAACGTGACGAGGACGCGTTTACCGCTGGTCAGAGTGGTCGTCTCGGCGTCGTAATACTGGTCCGTCCCGGTGGGTGTCCAGCCCCCCTTCACCCAAGTCTGGATGTGCGACTTGACGTACTTTTCGGCTTGGCCGTCCGAGTAGAACTGGTACGCCGGGTCGTTCGGGTCCTGCGCGGCGATGCCGTGGTACATCGCCTTGACGTAGTTCTCCGCGTCGGCAAGCGCCGCCGCGTGCTTCGCGTCCGACGGCTCGTCGAAGTCGAAGACGAGCTTGAGGTCCTTCGGCACGCTGACGTCTGGGCGGCCGCCCCCCGCCGAGTCGGACACGGATGCTGACGGGCTCTTGGTGCCCGAGTCAGCCCCCTTGCTGTCGTCCGACGACTTGTCGTCTCCGTTTCCGCCGCATGCGGTGAGCAGAAGCGCTGCCGTTGCGGCGAACGCGGCAGCTGTGGTGGTCAGAGCGCGGCGGGCCACGGTTTCTCCCTCAGCGGTTGATCGACTGGATCTCCTGGACATTCATGTCCTGGGTCGTCTCGAAGGTGCCGTCCGGGAGGTCGCCGTTTTCGCCGCCCGTGCCCTCCCATGAGATCTGCCAGGTGATGCTGGCCTTCAACTGGTACGGGGCACCGTTCGTGGCGCGGAGGTAGCGGATGCCGCAGGGCGGGGTCTTGTCGGCGTCGCCCTTGGTGTAAGGGGTGCCGATGGAGCCGTCCTCGTTGATCTCGCAGTCGCCGGAAGCGGGGAAGGTCTCGGCATCCTCTGTGCCCGGTTCCAGGTGCAGGGCGACCGGCTTGGCCGTCGTCTCCGCCCACAGCCCCGTGTTCGGCAGCTCGGCGCGGACCTTGACCTCCTGGAAGGTGCCCTTGTCCAGCCAGATCCAAGTGGGCAGGTTCACCGTGGACTTGGCCTCGGGCTTGAGCTCGACCTTGGTCCGGGGCACCTCGATCTTGTCGTAGGCGTACGCCGCAAGCGTCTCAGGAGTCGGCGCGTGCTCGTCGTCCGGGATCGTGCCGGCGTCCTGCCAAAACATGATCCGGCCGCAGTCCCAGGCCTTGATGTCGTTCTCGTGGCCCTTGCGGACAACACTGCGCCAGAACATGCCCTCCTTGCCGATGTTGTAGTTCTTGTACCCTTCGGCGGTGCTGTTGGTGGGCGACTTGAGATCGAAGTTGTCCTGCGGTTCGCCCTTGTCGTAGTGATCGATGAAGATGCCCGAGGTCCACCACTCGTGGGCGTTGACGGCGCCCATCCCGCCGTTCTTCTGCAAGTCCTCGACCGCGGATTTGAGCCCGTCCGGAGTGAAGACTGGCTCATACCAGCAGACCGGGGGTTCCCAATTGGGGTCGACGGACGTCAGCTCGTCCATGGAACCCTGTTCGGTTCGGCCATCGGGGTGGCTGACCTGGATGCGGGATTGCGAGACGGACGCGAGTAGCGTGCGACCGTTGGAGTCACCGGAGGGCTTCTCAGCAGGCTGACTGGGTGTCGTGGGCGCCGGCACTTCGTCGGCGAACGCTGCGTTCGACGAGCACAAGAGGACAGTGGCAGTCAGCGCGGCTGTCCATGCTGCGCTTCGTCCGGTCCCCGTCACTGCTGACACTCCTTGGCCTTTCCCGCGACCTCGATCTGCTGCGCCTGCCAGATGCCGGGGGAGTCGGCCGAGGGCTGCATCAAGATGCGGTACTTCAGGTAACTGTCGAGGCTCTCCTTCGTGTAATGGATCTTGTCGGTCTTGACGTCCTTGCTGTAGGACTTGGCCTGGTTGCGGCAGAAGGTGACGAGGACGGCTTTCGCGTCCTCGGACTTGCTCGTGGCAGCGTCGTAGTACTGGTCCTCGCCTGTCGGGGTCCAGCCGCCCTTCACCCACGTCTCGATCTGCGACTTCGCGTACTTGGCGGCTCCGGCTCGGGAGTAGAACCTGTAAGCCGAGTCGTTCGGGTCCTGAGCGACGATGGCGTGCTTCAGCGCCCGGATGAAGTTGGCGGAGTCGTCCAGCGCAGCCGCCTCATCGCTGTCGGACGGCTTGTCGAAGTCGAAGACCATCTTCAGGTCCTTCGGCAGGCCGAGATCGGGGCGGTCCGCATCCGCGACCTTCGATGGTGAAGCGGACGGACTCTTCGTGCCCGAGTCAGCCCCCTTGATGTCGTCCGACGACTTCTCGTCTGCGCCTCCGCCGCATGCGGTGAGCAGAAGCGCCGCCGTTGCGGCGAACGCGGCAGCTGTGGTGGTCAGAGCGCGGCGGGCCACGGTTTCTCCCCCGAGGTTCGGCGTGTGCGACAGGGAACGAAGCTATCAGGGGCTGTTCGTGCCTCCACGGGTGACCATGGAGGATTGTGTGGAGCGTGTGAGGGACGTGCGTGGCAGTCGCGAAGAGTGTGCTCGCGGTCTCTCGGTCGCAGGGTCGACCGCATGCGGTCTGCGGGCAAAACGGACGTCAACCCCGTTCGCCCCCCACGCCCTTCGACGGCCTCGATAAGAGTCCATAAGATCTCTGTAGGCTCAGCACACCTCTCGGCCCACAGTTCGCCTCACCGCACTCACACACGACCCCAGGACACCCGCCATGCCGCGACGCCGCACCTCCAGCTCGTCAAGCTCGACGGGAAGTACGACGGGAACGACGGCCCCAACGACGGCTCCGAGGAATCGGACGCCGCAGCCGGTGAGGATCCGGCGGCGGTCGTTCGGGGACTTCGTCAAGGCGTTCTTCGCGTTCCTCGCCCTGGCCGTGCTCCTCGTCGGCGTGCCCGGCGCGCTGGCCACGCAGATCGGGTGGCCGTTGCCGAGCGGGGTGCCGAGCCTCGACTGGCTTCAGCAAGAGATCACCGTCGAGACGTTCCTGAACATCCTCACCGTCGTGGTGTGGCTGGCGTGGGCCCAGTTCACCGCCTGCGTGCTGGTGGAGATGAAGGCCGCGCTGTCCGGTGTCGGGGTGCCGGGGCGGGTGCCCGGCGCCGGGCCCAGTCAGTTGCTCGCCCGGCAGCTCGTCGCCGCGCTGCTGCTCGTCGGCGCCACCGCGGCCAGCTTCACGCCAGGCCTGTCGCAGCTCGGGCAGGGCGGCTACGACGCCCATCAGAAGCCGACCGTCGCCTCGGCCCAGCAGACCCCGGGTTTCTTCGCCCAGCAGCAGGAGCAGGCCGCCGACACCGCGGCCGCCCTCGCCGAGCAGGCCTCGCACGCCGCCGCGCACGCCGACGCCGGAGGCAGCACCGCCAAGCAGGGCGACACGAAGTACTACCGGATCCAGCCGCCCGAGGGACGTCACCACGACTCCCTGTGGGAGATAGCGGAACGGCACCTCGGTGACGGTCGCCGCTACAAGGAGATCTTCGACCTCAACAAGGACCGCATCCAGCCGGACGGGTCCAAGCTCTCCGAGGCCAGCCTCATCCGGCCCGGATGGATCATGGAGATGCCGGGCGACGCGCGCGGCGGCGAGCTCGTCGAGATGCCCGACGAGGCTCCCAACGTGTCGCCGGACGTGCAGCAGCAGATCGCCGACTACGCACAGACAGGGGACCACGCCCAAGGCGGGGGCAGCGGTGCCCAGGGCGGCGGCGGGCACGAGCACGCCGGTGGCGGCGCCACCCAGGTGTCCGTCCCCGAGCAGCAGCGGCCCGCCCCCGACTCCGGTCACCAGCAGGCCACCGGCGTCGACGCCGAGTCCGGCAGCTCCTTCGGTCTGCCCGAGGCGCTGCTCGCCGCACCCCTCCTCGCCGCCGGTCTCCTCGGCGCCCTGGGGCGGCGGCGCCGGCAGGCGCTGTGGCAGTCGGCGTTCGGGGCCGTCGGCGGGCGGCGCGGTATGGAGCCGCCCACGCCGAGCGGGGACGCGCAGGACGTCCAGGACGCGCTGCTCGTCGGCGCCGACCCCGAGGGCGTGCGGCTGCTCGATCGGAGCCTGCGCGGTCTCGCCGCCTCCCTCGCCGAGGAGTCGCGCGCGCTGCCGGTCGTGTACGCCGCCTGGCTCAGCAACGGCGACCTGCACCTCCAGCTCGCCCAGCCCGCCGGGAAGCCGCCCGCTCCCTGGCAGCAGGGGCAGGACCAGACCTTCTGGATGCTGGCCCGGACGGACGCCGAGCGCTACGAGGACGTCGACACGGCCGCGCCCTACCCGGGGCTCGTCAGCCTCGGCACCATGGACGACTCGCGGCTGCTGCTCAACCTGGAGGCCGTGCCCGGCATCGTGTCGCTGAGCGGCCGGGAGGCCGACCGGGCCGCCGTCTTCGCGTCCGTCGCCGCCGAGTTGGCGACCAACGGCTGGTCCGACCGCATGACCATCACGCTCGTCGGCTTCGGGCAGGACCTGACGCCTCTCGCCCCGAACCGGATCCGGCACCTCGAGGACGTCGAGGCGCTCGTCGAGACCATGGAGGCCGAGACGCGGCAGCGGCGCGGAGCGCTGGGCGCCGCCGGGCACGACTCCGTCCTCACCGGGCGCACCGGGCCCGCCCAGCACACCCGTTGGGCCCCGCACCTGGTCCTGCTCGCCGCCCAGCCGTCCGCCGAGGACGCCGTCAAGCTCGCCGAACTCGCCGCCGACGCCGGCCGGCTCGGCATCGGCTACCTCGTCGGCACCGAGACCGGCGACCTGCCGGGCGCCGCCTGGGAGATGGAGATCACCGGCCAGGGCAAGCTGCTCGCGCCCCTCCTCGGGCTCGAACTGGACGCCCAGCTGCTGCCCGCCGCCCAACAGCAGGCCGTCGTCGAGCTGTTCGTCGACGCGGACCCGGAGAACCGGCCCGAGGGCGGCCCGGCCAACAGGCCGCCGTTCCTCGTCGACATCAGCGAGCAGGGCCGGCCGGCCGTCTACGCCCGGCTCGTCGGGCCGTACGAGATCATCGGTCTCGACACCCCGGACGGGGAGCGCAGTGCCCTCCTGCACGAGGCGCTCGCCCTGCTGCTCCTGCACCGGGAGGGCGTGCACCCGCGCGTGCTGTCCTCCGCGCTGTGGCCGCGCGGCGTCACCGACGACGTGCGGGGCGCGCTGCTGGACCGGCTGCGCGACTGGCTCGGCGCCGACCCCGACGGCACTCCGCGCCTCGGCACCGACGGCAGCGGCCGGCTCACGCTCGCCAAGTCCGTCGTCTCCGACCTGGACGTGCTGCGGTCCCTCTACCACGAGGCCACGCAGGGCAAGGGCGTCGGCAGCCGGGCCGTGCGCGGGCGGCTGCTCACCGACGCGCTCGTGCTGGTGCGCGGGCCGCTGCTCGCCGACCGGCCCGAGGGCCGCTACCGGTGGCTCACCCACGAGATCGTCGACGCCCAGCTGCCGCTGCTCGTCGCGGACACCGGGCTCGCGCTGTGCGAGTTCCACATGGAGAAGAACCGCGCCGAGAAGGCCATCGAGGCCCTCAACGCGGCCCTGCGCACCGCCCCGGCCGACGAGCGCCTGTGGCACGAGCTGCTGCGCGCCACCCACGCCACCGGCGACACGTCCCGGCTGACCGCGCTCGCCACCGACCTCATCGGCCGCAGCGGGGCCCGCGGGCTGCCGCCGCGTACCGAGGCACTGCTCGACGAGCTGCTGCCGACGTGGCGCGACGCGATCGCCGCGGTGGGATGAACACCGGGGTCCTGGTCATCGCCGCCGCGCTGTGGGGCGCGGCGGCGGGCGCGTTCCTGCCGCGCGCGGCCTACCGGTTCTCGGCCCCCTCGGGGGAGCCGTGGCGGGAGCGGTGCCCCGGCGGGCACGCCCTCGAGGGCTGGCTCGGACGGGCCGCGTGCCCGAAGTGCGCGGAGGGTGCGGGGGGCGCGGAGGGTGCGGAGTGCGCGGAGAGCGTGGAGGGCGCGGAAGGCGCAGAACGGGACGGCGCCGACGCCGGATACGGGCCGCGTACGACACCCCTGGTGATCGTCACCGCCCTCGTCTGCGCCGCCCTCGCCGCCGCCACCGGCACCCGGCCCGAGCTCGGCGTCTGGCTGCTGCTCGCGCCCGTCGGGGTGCTGCTGACGGCCGTCGACTTCCGGGTGCGGCGGCTGCCCGACCCGCTCACCCTCCCCTTCGCCGCGGCCGCGCTCGTCCTGCTCGGCCTCACCGCGCTCGTGCCCGAGCACGCGGGGCAGTGGACGACCGCTCTGCTCGGCTCGCTCGCGCTGGGCGGCGGCTACTTCGTGCTGTTCCTCATCAACCCCGCGGGGATGGGCTTCGGCGACGTCAAGCTCGCCCTCGGCGCGGGGGCGGTGCTCGGCTGGTACGGCTGGCCGACGGTGATGCTCGGCACCTTCGCCGGGTTCCTGCTGGGCGCGCTGTACGGCGGTGCCCTCGTGGTCGCGCGGCGGGCCGGGCGCAAGACGGCCATCCCCTTCGGGCCGTTCCTGATCTCCGGCGCCCTCCTCGGACTCCTGGCCGGCGCCTACGCGGCCTGACGTCCAGCGGCCCGAACGGCTGGCGTACGCTGGGCTGGTCCGTCCACAACCCTTACGAAAGGGACGCCCGGTGACCGAGAAGGCCGACCTTCAGCCCATCCTCGACCGTGCTGCCGCCGGTGGGCGGATCACCCCCGACGAGGCGCTCGCCCTGTACCGGGACGCCCCGCTGCACGCGCTGGGCGCCGCGGCCGACGCCGTACGCCGCCGCAGGTACGCCGGCACCGAGCACATCGCGACGTACATCATCGAGCGCAACATCAACTACACGAACGTCTGCGTCACGGCGTGCCGCTTCTGCGCCTTCTACGCCGCCCCCAAGGACACCGCCAAGGGCTGGACCCGCGACCTGGACGACATCCTGCGCCGGTGCGCCGAGACGGTCGAGCTGGGCGGCACCCAGATCATGTTCCAGGGCGGACACCACCCGGACTACGGCGTCGAGTACTACGAGAAACACTTCGCGGCCATCAAGAAGGAGTTCCCGCAGCTGGTCATCCACAGCCTGGGGGCGTCCGAGGTCGAGCACATGGCCCGGATCTCCAAGGTGAGCGTCGAGGAGGCCATCCGGCGCATCCACGCCGCCGGGCTCGACTCCTTCGCCGGTGCCGGCGCCGAACTGCTGCCCGAGCGGCCCCGCAAGGCCATCGCCCCGCTGAAGGAGTCCGGCGAGCGCTGGCTGGAGATCATGGAGATCGCGCACAACCTGGGCGTCGAATCCACCTCCACCATGCTGATGGGCACCGGCGAGACCAACGCCGAGCGCATCGAGCACCTGCGGATGATCCGGGACGTCCAGGACCGCACGGGCGGCTTCCGCGCCTTCATCCCGTACACCTACCAGCCGGAGAACAACCACCTGAAGGGCCGCACGCAGGCGACCCTCTTCGAGTACCTGCGGATGATCGCGATCGCCCGGCTGTTCATGGACAACATCGCCCACATCCAGGGCTCGTGGCTGACCACGGGCAAGGAGGTCGGGCAGCTCTCCCTGCACTACGGCGCCGACGACCTCGGCTCGATCATGCTGGAGGAGAACGTCGTCTCCTCCGCGGGCGCCAAGCACCGGTCCAACCGGATGGAGATCATCGACCTGATCCGCAAGTCCGGGCGGGTGCCCGCGCAGCGGTCGACCACGTACGAGCACCTCGTCGTGCACGACGACCCGGCGAACGACCCCGTCGACGACCGCGTGGTCTCGCACATCTCGTCCACGGCCATCGAGGGCGGCACGGCTCACCCCGAGCTGAAGCTGCTCGCCTCCAACTGAGCGGCGCCGGAGAGGTAGTTGGAAACCATTCACACGGCCGACGCCGTCCGCGTCACCTGGGACTCCGAGCCCGTCAAGGGCGGTGCCGTGGCCGTCGGACGGGACCGGATCGGTGCCGTCGGCAAGCTCGACGACGTACGTGAGGCGTTCCCCCGGGCCCGGGTCCGCAGGTGGCCCGGGACCCTCGGCCCCGCCCGGGTCCACGAGGGCCCGCTGCCGGACGCCCCGAGCCCGCGCGAACGCGTCCACGAGGTGCTGAAGCTCGGCGCGGTCGCGGTCCTGGAGGAGTACGTCGACTCGCCGGAACTGCGGTCCGCCGCCGAGCGCAACGACGTCGTCGTCCTGCCGCGTGCGCGCAGCACCGCGATCGTCCCGACCGGCCGCGCCGACCTCGCCGTCTTCGACGACGCGGGGGAGTGCGTCGCGACGGTGTGCGCGGGGCGGCTCGTACACCGGCGGCGCTGATCAGCGCCCCCTGCTGATCAGCGCCCCTTGCTGATCAGCAGGCCTTGCTGATCGGCAGGCCTTGCTGATCAGCCCTGTGATCCGTCAGCCCGCGAACGCTTCCGCGAACGCCCCCGAACTCTGCCGCACGCCACTGCAATCGGTCGCCGGCCGGTCCGGCTTCGAGCCGTCCGCGCACTGCCGGTCCCGCGCGGCCGACCACATGGACACCCACCCGATGCCCTTCTCCTCGGCGAAGGCCCGGACCTCGGCCGCGTCGGCGAGCGTGAAGGTCTCGCCGTCGACGTCGTTGACGCCGATCATGGAGGTGAGCGCCATGCCCTGCCAGGCCGCCGTGTCCGAGGTGCCGAAGACCTTCTTCAGCTGGGTGTGCGCTGCCCTGGCGGCCGTGCGGGCGTAGCCGCCCATGTCGCCGTCGAACGACGTGCCGTAGTTCATCGTCATCAGGTTGACCGTGGCGACCTGGACGCCGTTGTCGTTCGCGGAGCCGAGCAGCGCCAGGCTGTCCTCGCCCAGGCCCGAGGGCATGACCGGGAGCGTGAACGAGACCTCCAGGTCCGTACGTTCCTTCTGGAGCAGCGCGATCGCCTTCGAACGCAGGGCGACGGAAGCGGAGTCGGCCAGTTCGTCGCCCTCGACGTCGAAGTCGGCCAGGGTGGCACCGGCCGCGTCGAGGGCCGTGCCGTACGCCGCCGCCAGTTCCGTCGCGCTGTCGCACACGGCCGCCAGTTCCTTGCCGGAGGCGCCGCCGAAGGAGACCCGGACCTGGCCGCCGTTCTCCCTCAGCCGCGCTATCCGGGACTTCACCGCGGAGTCGCCGATCGCGCGGCCGCCGTCCCAGCGCGGGGCGCAGTCGTCGCCGTCGGCCAGGACGAAGGCCAGGTTGTACGTCGTCGGGGAGCCGGCCGAGTCGGTGCCGGCGGCATCCGTGGCGCTGACGTACGGGGCGTAGGCGGTGCCGGCCCCGGCAGGGGGCGAGGTGCCGGGGGCGGCTGTCGCCGAGGGGGCCGGGCGGGCCCGGTCGGCCGGTTCGACCGGTTCGACCGGTTCGGCCTGTTCGGAGCACCCCGTGGCGGCCAGGGCGATCAGACAGCCCAGACCGACCGCCGCAGGCTTCCGGTAACTCCTCATGACGCGTGCTCCCGTTCTCGTGAGACCTCAGGGGTACACACACCCAGTACGTTTCCCGGCGGCGAACGTCTCCCGAGGCGGGGAACACCGTGTCACGGCCGAAGGCGCGCCTTCTCCCGGGCGGGCCTTCTCCCGGGCGGGCGTACTGCAACAATGGGCCCGTGACCCGCGCATCCCTGGACAAGCAGCCGCACGAAGTCGCCTCGATGTTCGACGACGTGGCGGAACGGTACGACCTGACCAACGACGTGCTGTCCCTCGGCCAGGACCGGCGATGGCGCAAGGAGGTCGCCAAGGCGGTCGACGCGCGCCCCGCGCAGAAGGTCCTCGACCTGGCGGCGGGCACCGGCACGTCCTCGCTGCCCTTCGCCCGGACCGGCGCGTACGTCGTCCCGTGCGACTTCTCCCAGGGCATGCTCCGGGTCGGCAAGCAGCGGCAGCCCTGGCTGCCCTACACCGCCGGGGACGCGACCCGGCTCCCCTTCAAGGACGACACCTTCGACGCCGTCACCATCTCCTTCGGGCTGCGCAACGTGCAGGACACGGACGCCGCCCTGCGCGAGATGTACCGCGTGACCCGGCCCGGCGGGCGGGTCGTGATCTGCGAGTTCTCGCACCCCACCTGGGCGCCGCTGCGCACCGTCTACACCGAGTACCTGATGCGCGCCCTGCCGCCGGTGGCGCGGGCCGTGTCCTCCAGCCCCGACGCCTACGTCTACCTCGCCGAGTCCATCCGGGCCTGGCCCGACCAGCCCGCGCTGGCCGAGCGGCTGGGCAAGGCCGGCTGGTCGCGGGTGGCCTGGCGCAACCTCAGCGGCGGCATCGTCGCCCTGCACCGGGGCTTCAAGGAGAGCTGAGCTCTACGGGGAGCTGATCCCCACGGGAAGCTGAGCCCTACGGGGAAATGAGCGCCATGTCCGGGTCGCCGGGCTCGTCCAGCTCGCGCTGGAGCCCGCCCTTGGGCGGCCTCGGGATCCGCGGCTCGTGCACGCCCCCGCCGCCCTCGCCGGGGCCGAAGTCGAACCACACGTAGACCATCGAGTCCCGCGGCACTTCGGCACCGGGCTGCGGGTACTGGCGTACGACGTAGTCGACGACGGTGCGCGTGAGGTCGGGCCGGTCCGGTGCGGTGAGTAACAGGCCCTGTGCCCGGGCCGTCTCCCGCGCGTCCACGGCCATCAGGCCCACCAGACGCGGTACACACACTCCGGGTGTTTTGCGGGATATGTACACAGATGTCACCCCCAGCAGTAGAGGAAGGGTAACTCCCGCTCCGCACAGGCCGGAAGCGACAGGTGTCTTTCTGTGACACTCGACTACGGAACGTCACTGGTCGAGTGGTGGCGTGGCAGCCCTTCAGCGGGGTGATCAAGAGCGCTGAATAGACTGCCCCTGTCCTGTGCCGGTCGGCACGCAGATTCGAACCTTGGGGAGATCCCGCCGTGACCGAGCCCCTCTCCGAAAACACCGCCGATGTCATCGTCGTCGGCGCGGGGCCAGCCGGCTCCACCACCGCGTACCACCTCGCCAAGGCCGGACTCGACGTACTGCTCCTGGAGAAGACCGAGTTCCCGCGCGAGAAGGTCTGCGGCGACGGCCTCACCCCCCGCGCCGTCAAGCAGCTGGTGGCGATGGGCATCGACATCTCGGAGGAAGCCGGCTGGCTGCGCAACAAGGGACTGCGCATCATCGGCGGCGGGGTGCGGCTCCAGCTCGACTGGCCGGATCTCGCCTCCTTCCCCGACTACGGCCTCGTCCGCAAGCGTGACGACTTCGACGAGCAGCTCGCCCGGCAGGCCCAGAAGGCGGGCGCCCGGCTCTTCGAGCGCTGCAACGTGGGCGCGCCGATCCTGGACGACCGCACGGGCCGTATCACCGGCGTGCACGCCAAGCTCGGCGAGGAGAAGCGCGAGGTCACCTTCCGCGCCCCGCTCGTGGTGGCCGCCGACGGCAACTCCACGCGCCTGTCCCTCGCGATGGGCCTGCACCGCCGCGAGGACCGCCCGATGGGCGTGGCCGTACGGACGTACTTCACCAGCCCGCGCCACGAGGACGACTACCTGGAGTCCTGGCTGGAACTGTGGGACCGACGCGGACCCGTGGACCGTCTCCTGCCCGGCTACGGCTGGATCTTCGGCATGGGCGACGGCACGTCCAACGTCGGTCTCGGGGTCCTCAACACCTCCGACTCCTTCAAGGAGCTGGACTGGCGCGAGGTCCTGAAGGCCTGGTGCGCGTCCATGCCGGAGGACTGGGGCTACACCGCCGACAACATGACCGGGCCCATTCGCGGCGCCGCCCTCCCCATGGCCTTCAACCGCCAGCCCCACTACACCAAGGGGCTGTTGCTGGTGGGCGATGCCGGCGGCCTGGTGAACCCCTTCAACGGCGAGGGCATCGCCTACGCCATGGAGTCCGGCCAGCTCGCCGCCGACGTCATCGTGCAGGCGCACGCGCGGGCGACGCCGGCCGGCCGTGAGATGGCCCTCCAGCGCTACCCGCGCGTCCTGAAGGACACCTACGGCGGCTACTACACGCTCGGCCGGGCCTTCGTGAAGCTCATCGGCAACCCGAAGGTCATGCAGATCGCGGCCCAGCGCGGTCTCACGCACCCGATGCTGATGAGGTTCACCCTGAAGCTCCTCGCGAATCTGACCGACCCGACCGGCGGCGACGCGATGGACCGCATCATCAACGGCCTGAGCAAGGTGGCGCCGAAGGCCTGATCAGACACCCGGGCCTTCGGCACCGAAGGCCCGGGGCAGTCTCCCTCCGGTCAGTCTCCTGGCCGGTCAGTCTGTCGGCCGGTCGGTCTCGGCCGGTCAGCCGCTCAGCGCCGCGATGTTGGCGGCCCGGCGTGCGAACACCGCCTCGCGCCGGTCCGCCATCTGCCGCAGCGCGTCCTTGCGTTCCCGCCCGGACAGCCGGTCCAGGTACACCTTTCCGTTCACATGGTCGGTCTCGTGCGCCAGACAGCGGGCGAAGTAGCCCGTGCCCTCGATCACGAGCGGTTCGCCGTCCCGGTCGTACCCGCGCACCACGGCCCGGTCCGGACGCGGCACGTCCATCGTGGCGCCCGGCACCGACAGGCACCCCTCGCCCTCGTCGAGCAGCCTGCGGTGCGCGGCGTCCAGCGGCTCCAGCACCGGGTTGACGATGTGCCCGACGTGCCGCACCCCGTCGTCGTCCGGGCAGTCGTACACGAACAGCCGCAGGTCGACCCCGACCTGGTTCGCCGCGAGTCCGGCACCGTCCGCGGTGTACATCGTCAGGAACATGTCGTCGATCAGCGCGGCGAGGTCCGGACCGAACTCGGTGACGTCCCGGCACGGCTTGTGCAGGACCTCCTCACCGACCTCGGTGATCCGCCGGACCTGCCCGCGCCGGGCCTCGGGCGCGAGCCTCGGGTACGAGTCGACGGGCCGTCCTTGCACGAAGACGCTCGGCATCTGTCTCTCCCTGTCTGCATGAGGATGCTGGGGGGCAGGGAGGGGCGTCCGGCCTCGGACGCCCCTCCCTGCTCTCAGCCAGTCATCACAGCAGATCGGCCGCAGCGGTCCCAGGCGCCATCCGGCCGCACCCGCAGACGCCTCTCACGGCCACCAGGAGAGCCGCCGGGGCCGGTGCCCAGGGGCCGGGGCTTCGCGAGGGCCGCGGCGGCCTCCTGGGGCCGCCAGGCGCGTCGCTGCTCCTTCCGGACATGCCGGGAGGGCCGCTGCCCCCGAGTGGCAGCGGCCCTCAAGCCCGTATGCGTGCGGTCAGAGGACGCGCACGGCGCCATCCGCCGGGTAGCCCGACAGGTCCTGGATGACGACGCCCTTGGACGGGTTGGCCGCGTCCAGGTACTGGCCGTCGCCGATGTAGACACCCACGTGGTACGCGGAGCCCTTGCCACCCCAGTAGAGGATGTCGCCGACCTGGAGGTTGGACAGCGAGACGTCCGTGCCGGCCATCGACTGGTCCTGCGAGACGCGCGGCAGGTCCACACCAACCTGCTTGTACGCGGCCTGCACGAGGGAGGAGCAGTCCCAGGCGTTGGGACCGGTGGCGCCCATGACGTAGGCGTCGCCCACCTGAGCCTTCAGGAAGGCGATGACGGTCGCGACGCTGCCGCTGGAGGGCGCCGACACCGACGTGGAGGCGGACGCGGAGGCGGAGGTGGAGGTGGAGGTGGAGAGCGTGGCGCGCTCGGCGCTGCGCGCGGCGCGCTCGGCGGCGGCCTTGCGGGCGGCCTCGGCGGCCTTCTTCTTGGCCTCCGCCTTCTTCTTGGCCTCGGCGAGGTCCTTCTTGGCCTCCGCGGCGGCCTTGGCCGCGGCGGCGTCACGCTCGGCGCGCAGTTCGTAGTTCGCGGCCGCCTGCTGGGTGGCGGCGGCGGACTGGGCGACCTGAGCGGACATATCGGCCGTCAGGGTGGGCAGTTCAATGGTCTGGGTGACCGGCTCGGCGGCGTTCGCCGAGGCCGACGCACCCGCCGCTGCCATGCTGAGAACGCCACCGGCAACTCCGGCACGCAGGGCGATCGAAGAGGTCGCGCTGCGGCGGGGCTTCCGGTGGCTGCGTATGTGAGCGGTGTGGGACATGGGAACAACCGGTACCAGGGGCTCCTTCATATCTTCAAGAAACGTGGGCTGCGCCACAGTTGTTCAATCGGGCCCCCAAAATCCCCTCGCGAGCCCCTTTATTGACGCCGTAACGGACATTGCGGGCTCACCGTAACCGGCCTGTGATCACGGTCTTTGATCAATACGCCCGAATTGCCCCGCACCTACCATCGGTTGGGTTGATTGGCCAAGCCCCGTTCTCATGAGCCTCTCATGTGTGTGACGGAGGTCACGGAACGGCTGCCGGGGCGGACGCGTCCGGCGCGGGAGATCACGACCGGATCACGACCTCGCGAAGATCGTGAACGGATGCACGCGTCCACACCTCGCTCCGCACACCCCCCGATGTGTGAACGCGCCTCTATCAAGAGATCGACTCCCTCGCCAATTTGCATGCAAGGGAACTCTCTTGATATTGAGACGCCCCCTCCGGCCTGCGTTGACGAGCCAAAATGTCACCTCTCGTGATCACTCGGACGCTTCGGGTGCGAAGATCACCGCTCATCCGACTTCATGATCGATCGTCAGGTGGTGGAGATCACAAAGCTTGTGCAATACCCCGTGTCGCAGATCACAGAGCGTCGGGCATAAGATGCACGCGGTTGGGCTTGTGACCTGCTTCACATGTTCCCGATCTTCGCCGGGGCGGGCGGGGTTCGAGGGACAGGTGGGGCGGATGTGAGCCCGATGCAGACCGCCAGCAGTCAGTGCCGACTGAGAGGAGCGAGGAGCGGTGAACGCTTATGCGCCCATCCTCGTACTGGGAGCCCTCGGGGCAGGCTTTGCGATCTTCTCCGTGGTCATGGCCACGTTGATCGGACCAAAGCGGTACAACCGGGCCAAGCTCGAGGCCTACGAATGCGGCATCGAGCCGACCCCCACGCCGGCCGGCGGCGGGCGCTTCCCGATCAAGTACTACCTGACGGCGATGCTCTTCATCATTTTCGATATCGAGATCGTCTTCCTCTACCCCTGGGCCGTCACCTTCGACGCCCTGGGGATCTTCGGGCTCGTGGAGATGCTGCTCTTCGTGCTCACCGTCTTCGTCGCGTACGCGTACGTATGGCGGCGCGGCGGCCTGGAATGGGACTGAGGGGCCACACGTCATGGGACTCGAAGAAAAGCTGCCGAGCGGCTTCCTGCTGACCACCGTCGAGCAGGCCGCGGGCTGGGTGCGCAAGTCGTCCGTCTTCCCCGCCACGTTCGGACTCGCCTGTTGCGCCATCGAGATGATGACCACCGGCGCCGGCCGCTACGACCTGGCGCGCTTCGGCATGGAGGTCTTCCGCGGCTCGCCGCGCCAGGCGGACCTGATGATCGTCGCCGGCCGGGTCAGCCAGAAGATGGCGCCGGTGCTGCGGCAGGTCTACGACCAGATGCCGAACCCCAAGTGGGTGATCTCCATGGGGGTCTGCGCCTCCTCGGGCGGCATGTTCAACAACTACGCGATCGTCCAGGGCGTCGACCACATCGTGCCGGTCGACATCTACCTCCCCGGCTGCCCGCCACGGCCGGAGATGCTGTTGGACGCCATCCTCAAGCTCCACCAGAAGATCCAGAGCTCCAAGCTCGGCGTGAACGCCGAGGAGGCGGCCCGCGAGGCGGAGGAGGCGGCGCTCAAGGCCCTGCCCACGATCGAGATGAAGGGGCTGCTGCGGTGAGCGACGTCAGCGACAACGGGGTCAACCCCGAGAAGGACCTCAGCGCGTCGAACCTCCCGGGCCAGCGCGGCCAGGGCGGCGAGGAGATCCGCGTCCAGCGCGGCATGTTCGGCGCGAACAACGGCGGCGACACCTCCGGCTACGGGGGCCTGGTCCGCTCGGTCCGCCTCCCGGGACCGGCGGCCCGCCCCTACGGCGGCTGGTTCGACGAGGTCGCCGACGAGCTGGAGGGCGCCCTGGAGGAGCAGGGACTGCTCCCCGGCAACGCCATCGAGAAGACGGTCGTCGACCGCGACGAACTGACCTTCCACATCGAGCGCGAGCACCTGGTCCGGGTCGCCAAGACGCTGCGCGACGACCCGGCCCTGCGCTTCGAGCTGTGCACCGGCGTCAGCGGCGTGCACTACCCGAGCGACAAGGGCCGCGAGCTGCACGCCGTCTACCACCTGCGCTCGATCACCCACAACAGGCTGATCCGCCTGGAGGTCAGCTGCCCCGACAGCGACCCGCACATCCCGTCGCTGTACTCGGTCTATCCGACGAACGACTGGCACGAGCGCGAGACGTACGACTTCTTCGGCATCGTCTTCGACGGTCACCCGGCCCTGACGCGGATCATGATGCCGGACGACTGGCAGGGCTTTCCGCAGCGCAAGGACTATCCCCTCGGCGGCATCCCCGTCGAGTACAAGGGCGCCCAGATCCCGGCTCCGGACCAGCGGAGGTCGTACTCATGAGCACTTCGCACGCCTCTCCTCGGGAGACCACGGAGGGCACCGTATATACGGTCACTGGTGGCGACTGGGACGAGGTCGTCCAGTCCGCGGCCCGCGCCGACGACGAGCGCATCGTCGTCAACATGGGCCCGCAGCACCCGTCCACGCACGGCGTTCTCCGCCTGATCCTGGAGATCGACGGCGAGACCGTCACCGAGGCCCGCTGCGGCATCGGCTACCTGCACACCGGCATCGAGAAGAACCTCGAGTACCGGACGTGGACGCAGGGCACCACGTTCGTGACGCGCATGGACTACCTGACGCCGTTCTTCAACGAGACGGCGTACTGCCTCGGCGTCGAGAAGCTCCTCGGCATCGAGGACCAGATCCCGGACCGGGCCTCCATCATCCGCGTGCTCCTGATGGAGCTGAACCGGCTCTCCTCGCACCTGGTGTGCATCGCCACCGGCGGCATGGAGCTGGGCGCCACCACGATCATGATCTACGGATTCCGTGATCGTGAACTCATTCTCGATATCTACGAGCTGATCACCGGTCTGCGGATGAACCACGCGTACATCCGCCCCGGCGGACTCGCCCAGGACCTGCCGCCCGGCGCGGTGGACCAGATCCGCGAGTTCGTGAAGAAGATGAAGAAGAACCTCCCGGAGTACGACAAGCTCGCCACCGGGAACCCCATCTTCAAGGCCCGCATGCAGGACGTCGGCTACCTCGACCTGGCCGGCTGCATGGCCCTCGGCGCCACCGGCCCGATCCTGCGCTCCACCGGCCTGCCCCACGACCTGCGCAAGGCGCAGCCCTACTGCGGCTACGAGACGTACGACTTCGACATCCCGACCGCGGACACCTGCGACTCCTACGGCCGCTTCCTGATCCGGCTGGAGGAGATGCGCCAGTCGCTGAGGATCATCGAGCAGTGCCTGGACCGGCTCCAGCCCGGCCCGGTCATGGTCGCCGACAAGAAGATCGCCTGGCCGGCCCAGCTCGCCCTGGGCCCCGACGGGCTCGGCAACTCCCTCGACCACATCAAGAAGATCATGGGCACCTCCATGGAGGCCCTGATCCACCACTTCAAGCTGGTCACCGAGGGCTTCCGTGTCCCGCCGGGCCAGACGTACGCGGCGGTCGAGTCGCCCAAGGGCGAACTCGGAGTGCACGTCGTGTCCGACGGCGGCACCCGCCCCTACCGGGTCCACTTCCGCGACCCGTCCTTCACCAACCTGCAGGCCATGGCGGCGATGTGCGAGGGCGGCCAGGTCGCCGACGTCATCGTCGCCGTCGCGTCCATCGACCCCGTGATGGGAGGCGTCGACCGGTGACCACCTCTTCTTCCGAGCGGGGCGTCAGCCTGGGCATGCCCGAACTGCCCGCACCCGCCTACCCGGACGACGTCCGGGCCCGCCTGGAGACCGACGCGCGCGAGATCATCGCCCGCTACCCGGACTCCCGGTCCGCCCTCCTGCCGCTGCTGCACCTCGTGCAGTCCGAGGAAGGCCACGTCACGCGCACGGGCATGCGGTTCTGCGCGGACATGCTCGGCCTCACCACGGCGGAGGTCACCGCGGTCGCCACCTTCTACACCATGTACCGGCGCAAGCCGAGCGGTGACTACCAGGTCGGGGTGTGCACCAACACCCTGTGCGCCGTCATGGGCGGGGACGCGATCTTCGAGGAGCTCCAGGAGCACCTGGGCGTCGGCAACGGCGAGACCACCGGCGACGGCAAGGTCACCCTGGAGCACATCGAGTGCAACGCCGCCTGCGACTTCGCGCCGGTCGTGATGGTCAACTGGGAGTTCTTCGACAACCAGACCCCGGCGAGCGCCAAACGCCTCGTCGACGACCTGCGCGCCGGTCGGCCGGTCACCCCCACGCGCGGGGCACCGATGTGCACCTTCAAGGAGACCGCCCGGGTCCTGGCCGGTTTCACCGACGAGCGGGACGGGGCCGTGGAGTCCGGGGGCAGCGCGGGACCCGCCTCCCTGGTCGGCCTGAAGCTCGCCAAGGGCGAGTCCGCTGCCGCGCGCGTGGTGCATCCGCGCGGCGAGGCGCCCCGGGACGACAAGCCGCACGAGCCGTCACCGACGGAGCACTTGAGCTCGCACGACGCGCCGCAGGACACGTCGGCCTCCGACCCGGCCCACCCGGCCGGGCCCACCGCCGAGGAGGGGGAGTGATGACCTTGGCACCCGAGCTGAAAGACATGAGCCCCGAGAAGCTGCTCGCACCGGTGCTGTCGGCCTTCTGGGACGAGGACAGGTCCTGGACGCTGGACGTGTACCGGCGGCACGACGGGTACGAAGGGCTGCGCAAGGCGCTCGCCATGTCGCCGGACGACGTGATCGCGTACGTCAAGGAGTCCGGTCTGCGCGGGCGCGGCGGCGCGGGATTCCCGACGGGGATGAAGTGGCAGTTCATTCCCCAGGGAGACGGAAAGCCGCACTATCTTGTTGTCAACGCCGACGAGTCGGAGCCGGGGACGTGCAAGGACATCCCGCTCCTCTTCGCGAACCCGCACAGCCTCATCGAGGGCATGATCATCGCGTGCTACGCCATCAGGTCGTCGCACGCCTTCATCTATCTGCGTGGTGAAGTCGTCCCGGTGCTGCGGCGGTTGCACTCGGCCGTCCGCGAGGCCTACGAGGCGGGCTTCCTCGGCGAGAACATCCTGGGCAGCGGACTCGACCTCGACATCACCGTGCACGCGGGCGCGGGCGCGTACATCTGCGGTGAGGAGACCGCACTGCTGGACTCGCTCGAAGGCCGCCGGGGTCAACCGCGGCTCCGTCCCCCCTTCCCTGCCGTCGCGGGCCTCTACGCGTGCCCGACTGTGGTGAACAACGTCGAGTCGATCGCGTCGGTTCCCGCGATCATGCATCGGGGCAAGGAATGGTTCCGGTCGATGGGGAGTGAGAAGTCGCCCGGCTTCACGCTCTACTCCCTGTCCGGCCATGTCGCCAGCCCCGGCCAGTACGAGGCGCCGCTCGGGATCACGCTCCGCCAACTCCTCGACATGAGCGGCGGGATGCGCCCCGGGCACCGCCTCAAGTTCTGGACGCCGGGCGGCTCCTCGACCCCGATGTTCACCGACGAGCACCTCGACGTCCCCCTTGATTACGAAGGAGTGGGCGCCGCGGGTTCCATGCTCGGCACAAAAGCTCTCCAGTGCTTCGACGAGACGACCTGCGTGGTGCGGGCCGTGACGCGCTGGACCGAGTTCTACGCCCACGAGTCCTGCGGCAAGTGCACGCCCTGCCGCGAAGGGACGTACTGGCTCGTGCAGCTGCTGCGCGACATCGAGGCCGGCAAGGGACGGATGTCCGACCTCGACAAGCTGAACGACATCGCCGACAACATCAACGGCAAGTCCTTCTGCGCCCTCGGCGACGGCGCCGCCTCGCCGATCTTCTCCTCGCTCAAGTACTTCCGCGAGGAGTACGAGCAGCACATCACGGGCCGGGGCTGCCCCTTCGACCCGGCCAAGTCGACGGCCTGGGCCGACCGCACGGAGGTGAACGCATGACCGTGACCACCAGCTCTCCCTCAGGCGGGGGAGAGGCGGCGGTCCCGCCGGAGGACCTCGTGTCGCTGACGATCGACGGCGTGGAGATCAGCGTGCCCAAGGGCACCCTGGTCATCCGGGCCGCCGAACAGCTCGGCATCGAGATCCCCCGGTTCTGCGACCACCCCCTCCTCGACCCGGCCGGCGCCTGCCGCCAGTGCATCGTCGAAGTCGAGGGCCAGCGCAAGCCCATGGCGTCCTGCACCATCACCTGCACCGACGGGATGGTGGTCAAGACCCACCTCACCTCGCCGGTCGCCGAGAAGGCCCAGAAGGGTGTGATGGAGCTCCTGCTCATCAACCACCCGCTGGACTGCCCGGTCTGCGACAAGGGCGGTGAGTGCCCGCTGCAGAACCAGGCGATGTCGCACGGTGACGCCGAGTCCCGCTTCGAGGGCCGCAAGCGGACCTACGAGAAGCCCGTCCCGATCTCCACGCAGGTGCTGCTCGACCGCGAGCGGTGCGTGCTGTGCGCACGCTGCACCCGGTTCTCCAACCAGGTCGCGGGCGACCCGATGATCGAGCTGGTCGAGCGGGGCGCGCTCCAGCAGGTCGGCACCGGCGAGGGCGACCCGTTCGAGTCGTACTTCTCCGGCAACACCATCCAGATCTGCCCGGTCGGCGCGCTGACCTCGGCGGCGTACCGATTCCGCTCCCGCCCCTTCGACCTGGTCTCGTCCCCGTCGGTGTGCGAGCACTGCTCCGGCGGCTGCGCCACGCGCACCGACCACCGGCGCGGCAAGGTCATGCGGCGGCTCGCCGCCGAGGACCCCGAGGTCAACGAGGAGTGGATCTGCGACAAGGGGCGGTTCGGATTCCGGTACGCGCAGCAGCGGGACCGGCTGGAGACGCCGCTGGTGCGCAACGCCGAGGGTGAGCTGGAACCGGCCTCCTGGCCGGAGGCGCTCCAGATCGCGGCCCAGGGGCTGCTGGCCTCCCGGGGCCGCACCGGCGTGCTGACCGGCGGCCGGCTCACCATCGAGGACGCCTACGCGTACAGCAAGTTCGCGCGCGTGGCGCTCGACACCAACGACATCGACTTCCGCGCGCGCGTGCACAGCGGCGAGGAGGCCGACTTCCTCGCCGCCCAGATCGCCGGGCGGGGCCGGGACCTCGACGGTACGGGTGTCACGTACACCGCGCTGGAGAAGGCACCGGCCGTCCTGCTGGTCGGTTTCGAGGCGGAGGAGGAGGCGCCCGGCGTCTTCCTGCGGCTGCGCAAGGCCTGGCGCAAGCACGGGCAGAAGGTCTTCTCGCTGGCCACGCACGCCACGCGCGGTCTGGAGAAGGCCGGCGGGACGCTGCTGCCGGCCGCCCCCGGCACCGAGACCGAGTGGCTGGACGCGCTCGCGGGCAACGCCGGCCTTGAGGGCGACGGCGCGGCGGCCGCCGAGGCGCTGCGCGCCGAGGGCGCCGTGATCGTCGTCGGTGAGCGGCTGGCCGCGGTGGCCGGCGGCCTGACCGCCGCCGTACGCACCGCCTCCGCGACCGGTGCCCGGCTGGCGTGGATCCCGCGCCGGGCCGGGGAGCGCGGCGCCGTCGAGGCGGGCGCGCTGCCGTCGCTGCTGCCGGGCGGGCGCCCGGCCACCGACCCACGCGCGCGTGACGAGGTCGCGGGCGTCTGGGGCGTCGCCGGTCTCCCGCACCGCTACGGCCGCGACACCGGCCAGATCGTGGAGGCCGCCGCGACCGGCGAACTCCAGGCGCTGCTGGTGGCGGGCGTCGAGATCGCCGACCTGCCCGACCCGGCACGCGCGCGTGCGGCACTCGACGAGGCCGGCTTCGTGGTCTCGCTCGAACTGCGGCCCAGCGAGATCACCCGCAAGGCCGATGTCGTCCTGCCGGTCGCCGCGGTCGCCGAGAAGGCCGGCACCTTCCTCAACTGGGAAGGCCGGGTCCGCTTCTTCGAGGCCGCGCTCAAGCCCGACCACATGCCCCGCCGCCTCGCGCCCACCGACGCGCGCGTGCTGCAGATGCTGGCCGACGCCATGGACGTCCACCTCGGACTGCCCGATCTGCGCACCGTACGCGCGGAGATCGACCGGCTCGGCGCCTGGGACGGCCCGCGGGCCACCGAACCCCTGGAGACGGCGAGTGCCCTGCCCCGTCCGGCCGCCGGGGAGGCCGTGCTCGCCGGGCACCGGCTGCTGCTCGACCAGGGCGTCCTCCAGCAGGGCGACGAGGCACTCGCCGGCACCCGGCACGCGGCACGCGCGCGTGTGTCGGCCGCGACGGCCGCCGAGGCGGGCGTCAAGGAGGGCGACCTCCTCGCGGTGACCGGCCCCGAGGGAATCGTCGAACTCCCCCTCCAGATCAGTGAGATGCCCGACCGAGTGGTGTGGCTCCCGCTGAACTCCGCCGGCGGCGGCGTCGCCTCCGACACCGGGGCGCGGCCCGGCTCCCTCGTCCGCATCGGACCGGCGACGCTCGCCGGCGAGGCCCCCAAGGAGGTGGAGGCATGAGCCCGTACTTCGCCGCTGAAGACCTCTCGATGTTCGGCCACGACCCGTGGTGGCTGGTCGTCATCAAGGCGGTGTTCTGCTTCGCCTTCCTGATGGTGACCGTGCTGATCTCCATCGTCATGGAGCGCAAGGTCGTCGCCTGGATGCAGCTGCGCATCGGCCCCAACCGGCACGGCCCCTGGGGCATGCTCCAGTCGCTCGCCGACGGCATCAAGCTGATGCTCAAGGAAGACGTCATCGTCAAGCGCGCGGACAAGGCGGTGTACGTCCTCGCGCCGATCGTCGCGGCGATCCCGGCCTTCATGGCGATCGCGGTGATCCCCTTCGGCCCGGCGGGCAACGAGATCTCGATCTTCGGCCAGCGCACCACGATGCAGCTCACCGACCTGCCGATCGCGATGCTCTACATCCTCGCGGTCGCCTCCGTCGGCATCTACGGCATCGTGCTGGCGGGCTGGAGCTCCGGATCCACGTACCCGCTGCTGGGCGGTCTGCGCTCCTGCGCGCAGATGATCTCGTACGAGATCGCGATGGGCGCCGCCTTCGCCTCCGTGTTCCTCTACTCGGGGTCGATGTCGACGTCGGCGATCGTCGAGCAGCAGACCGACCGCTGGTACATCCTGCTGCTGCCGCTCTCCTTCGTCATCTACATCGTGACGATGGTGGGCGAGACCAACCGCGCCCCGTTCGACATGCCGGAGTCCGAGGGCGACCTGGTCGGCGGCTTCAACACCGAGTACTCGTCGATCAAGTTCGCGATGTTCATGCTCGCCGAGTACGTCAACATGGTGACCGTCTCGGCCGTCGCCACGACGTTGTTCCTCGGCGGCTGGCGGGCCCCCTGGCCGATCAGCACCTTCTGGGAGGGCGCGAACCACGGCTGGTGGCCGATGCTCTGGTTCACGGTCAAGGTCCAGCTGCTGCTGTTCATGTTCATCTGGATCCGCGGCACGCTCCCCCGCGTCCGCTACGACCAGCTGATGAAGCTCGGCTGGAAGGTCCTCATCCCGGTCTCGCTGGTCTGGCTGATGCTCGTCGCCACCGTGCGGGCCTTCCGGAACGAGGGCTACGACTTCGCCGACATCGCCCTCTACGTCGGCGGCGGCGTGCTGGCCCTGCTGGTGCTCTCCTTCGTCGTCGACATGTTCCGCGAGAAGGCGAAGGAGGCCGAGCAGCCGGCCGAGACCCCGGCCGCCTTCGACCCGATGGCGGGCGGATTCCCCGTACCGCCCTTGCCTGGGCAGGAACTTCCACCGGTCCCGCGACGGCCCTCGCGCCGTGAGCGGGAGCTGATTGTCAGTGGTGGGCCCGATACTCAGAGTGACGAATCTCTGGGCGGAACTACGGATGGAAAGGAGGCGTCCGATGGCTGAGGAACCGAAGGACACCAAGCCCGGGTTCCAGAACCCGGTGGCCGGCTTCGGCGTGACCTTCAAGGCCATGTTCAAGAAGCGGCTGACCGAGCAGTACCCGGAGCAGCAGAAGACCACGGCTCCGCGCTTCCACGGACGGCACCAGCTCAACCGCCATCCCGACGGCCTGGAGAAGTGCGTCGGCTGCGAACTGTGCGCGTGGGCCTGCCCCGCCGACGCCATCTACGTGGAGGGCGCGGACAACACCGACGAGGAGCGCTACTCGCCGGGCGAGCGGTACGGCCGCGTCTACCAGATCAACTACGCCCGCTGCATCCTGTGCGGCCTGTGCATCGAGGCGTGCCCCACGCGCGCGCTGACGATGACGAACGAGTTCGAGCTCGCCGACTCCAGCCGGGCCAACCTCATCTACACCAAGGAGCAGCTGCTCGCCGGTCTGGAGGAGGGCATGGTCGACACGCCCCACGCCATCTACCCGGGCACGGACGAACAGGACTACTACCGGGGCCTGGTGACGGAGGCGGCACCCGGCACCGAGCAGCAGGTCGCCCACTCCAAGGGCGAGGTCGTGCAGGAGGCCGACTCGACCTTCGGCGGGACGGAACCGGCGTCGGAGGAGGTGATCGGCCGATGACCACCCAGCTCGCCGCCTACTCCACCTCCACCGGAGAGGCCGTCCAGTTCTGGATCCTCGGCACGATCGCCGTGATCGGCGCCCTGTGCACCATCCTCATGAAGAGAGCCGTGCACAGCGCGCTCTGCCTCGCCGGGACCATGATCATCCTGGCGGTGTTCTACCTCGCCAACGGCGCCTACTTCCTGGGCGTCGTCCAGATCGTCGTCTACACCGGCGCGATCATGATGCTGTTCCTGTTCGTGGTGATGCTCGTCGGCGTCACCGCGGCGGACTCCCTGAAGGAGACCATCAAGGGCCAGCGCTGGCTGGCCCTGCTGTGCGGGCTCGGTTTCGGCGTCCTGCTGATCGCCGGCATCGGCAACGCCTCCCTCAGCGAGTTCAACGGCATCGGCCAGGCGAACGCCGGGGGCAACGTGGAGGGCATCGCCGCCCTCCTGTTCACCAAGTACGTCTTCGCGTTCGAGATCACCGGCGCCCTGCTCATCACGGCCGCCGTCGGCGCCATGGTGCTCACGCACCGCGAGCGCACCGAGCGGGCCAAGACGCAGCGCGAACTCTCCGAGGAGCGGGTCCGCGAGGGCAAGCAACTGCCGCCCCTGCCGGCCCCTGGTGTGTACGCCCGGCACAACGCGGTCGACATCGCGGGCCTGCTGCCCGACGGCACGCCCTCCGACCTCACCGTCAGCAAGACGCTCCGGGAGCGCGGCCAGATCCGGGACGTGTCGCAGGAGGCGCTCAACGACCTGCGGGCCCTGGAGCAGCGTGCCGAGGAGCGCCTGGAGCGGAAGGCCATCGAGCCGACCACGTTCAAGCGGCCCGAGGAGGCATCGAAGTGAACCCGGTCAACTACCTCTATCTCGCGGCCCTGCTGTTCACGATCGGTGCCACCGGCGTGCTGATCCGGCGCAACGCGATCGTCGTGTTCATGTGCATCGAGCTCATGCTCAACGCCTGCAACCTCGCGTTCGTCGCCTTCTCCCGGATGCACGGCAACCTCGACGGCCAGATCATCGCCTTCTTCACGATGGTCGTCGCCGCCGCGGAGGTCGTGGTCGGGCTCGCGATCATCGTGTCCCTGTTCCGCGCCCGCCACTCGGCCTCGGTCGACGACGCCAGCCTGATGAAGCTGTAAGGGGTCGGAAGAATCGTGGAGAACCTCATCGCGCTGCTGGTGGCGGCGCCCCTGCTCGGAGCGGCGGTCCTGCTGTGCGGCGGACGCAGGCTGGACGCCGTGGGCCACTGGCTCGGCACGCTGCTCGCGGCCGCCTCCTTCGTGCTCGGCCTGGTGCTGTTCAGCGACATGCTCGCCCAGGACCCCGAACACCGCGTCATGTCCCAGCACCTGTTCAGCTGGATCCCGGTCGAGGGCTTCCAGGCGGACGTCGCCTTCCAGCTCGACCAGCTGTCCATGACGTTCGTGCTGCTGATCACGGGCGTCGGATCGCTGATCCACCTCTACTCCGTCGGGTACATGGAGCACGACGAGCGGCGCCGCCGCTTCTTCGGCTACCTGAACCTGTTCCTCGCGGCGATGCTGCTGCTCGTCCTCGCCGACAACTACCTGCTGCTGTACGTCGGCTGGGAGGGCGTCGGTCTCGCCTCCTACCTGCTGATCGGCTTCTGGCAGCACAAGCCCAGCGCCGCCACGGCCGCGAAGAAGGCCTTCCTGGTCAACCGCGTCGGCGACATGGGCCTGTCCATCGCGATCATGCTGATGTTCCTGTGGTTCGGCACCTTCGCCTTCGGGCCGGTGCTCGGCGACCACGCGGAGGCCGGGCTCGCCGGTGCCGCCGGCGAGGACAAGCTCACCGCGATCGCGCTGATGCTGCTGCTCGCCGCCTGCGGCAAGTCCGCCCAGGTGCCGCTGCAGTCCTGGCTCGGGGACGCGATGGAGGGCCCGACCCCGGTCTCGGCCCTCATCCACGCCGCGACCATGGTGACGGCGGGCGTCTACCTGATCGTCCGCTCCGGGGCCGTCTTCAACGGCGCCCCGGATGCGCAGCTGGTCGTCACGATCGTCGGTGCCGTCACGCTCCTGTTCGGTGCGATCGTCGGTTGCGCGAAGGACGACATCAAGAAGGCCCTGGCCGGCTCGACCATGTCGCAGATCGGCTACATGATCCTCGCCGCGGGCCTCGGCCCCATCGGCTACGTCTTCGCGATCATGCACCTGGTGACGCACGGCTTCTTCAAGGCCGGGCTGTTCCTCGGCGCCGGTTCGGTCATGCACGGCATGAACGACGAGGTGGACATGAGGAGGTACGGCGGCCTCAGGAAGTACATGCCGGTCACCTTCGTCACCTTCGGCCTCGGCTATCTGGCCATCATCGGCTTCCCGGGCCTGTCCGGCTTCTTCTCCAAGGACAAGATCATCGAGGCGGCGTTCGCCAAGGGCGGCACCGAGGGCTGGATCCTCGGCGCCTGCGCCCTGCTCGGCGCGGCCATCACCGCGTACTACATGACGCGCGTGATGCTCATGACGTTCTTCGGCGAGGAGCGCTGGCGCAACGCCCCGACGCCGTCCCCGGCCGAACCGGACGTGGAGCCCGCCGCGGAGACCCGCGGCGAGTACACCCCGCCGCACCCGCACGAGTCGCCCAAGGTCATGACGATCCCCATGATCGTGCTGGCCGTCGGGTCGGTGGCCGGCGGTGCGTTCTTCAGCATCGGCGACCGCTTCCTGCACTGGCTGGAGCCGATCACCGGGCACAGCCACGGCAACCCGCCGATCAGCGCGGGTGTGGTCACCGGTGCGACCGTCGCGTGCATGGTCATCGGTGTCGCCCTCGCGTGGGCGCAGTACGGCCGCCGCCCTGTCCCGGCCGTCGCCCCGCGCGGCTCGCTGCTCACCCGGGCCGCCCGGCGCGACCTGCTCCAGGACGACTTCAACCACGTGGTCCTGGTCCGCGGCGGCGAGCACCTCACGCGGTCCCTGGTCTACGTCGACCACACCCTGGTCGACGGCGTCGTCAACGGCACGGCGGCCTCGGTCGGCGGCCTCTCCGGGCGGATGCGCAAGCTGCAGAACGGCTTCGCCCGCTCCTACGCGGTCTCGATGTTCGGCGGCGCGGCGGTCATCGTCGCCGCGACCCTGCTGATGAGGGCGGTCTGATACCGATGTCCTTTCCTCTGCTGACAGTGACAGCGGCGCTCCCGGCCGTCGGAGCGATCGCCACGGCCGCCGTACCGGCCGCGCGGCGCACCGCCGCCAAGTGGCTGGCGCTGCTCTTCTCGCTCGCCACGCTCGTCCTGGCGATCACCGTCCTGGTGCGCTTCGACCCGGACGGCGACCGCTACCAGCTCACCGAATCCCACGCCTGGATCGCCGACTTCGGTGTCCGCTACGAACTGGGCGTGGACGGCATCGCGGTGGCGCTGATCGCGCTCACGGCCCTGCTGATCCCGTTCATCATCCTCGCGGGCTGGCACGACGCCGACCCGCTGGAGACCGGCAGCACCCGGTGGCGGCCCACGCAGGGCTTCTTCGCCCTGATCCTCGCCGTCGAGGCGATGGTGATCCTCTCCTTCGAGGCCACCGACGTCTTCCTCTTCTACATCTTCTTCGAAGCCATGCTGATCCCGATGTACTTCCTCATCGGCGGCTTCGGGGACCGTGCCCACGAGCACGGCGAGAAGGCGGCGGCGACGCAACGGTCGTACGCGGCGGTGAAGTTCCTCCTCTACAACCTGGTCGGCGGTCTGATCATGCTGGCCGCGGTGATCGGCCTGTACGTGGTCGCCGGGAACTTCTCCCTCCAGGAGATCGCCGCCGCCCGCGCCAACGGCTCGCTCGACATGGCGACCAACACCGAACGCTGGCTGTTCCTGGGCTTCTTCTTCGCCTTCGCGGTGAAGGCGCCGCTGTGGCCGCTGCACACTTGGCTGCCCAACGCGATGCAGGAGTCCACCGCCCCGGTCGCCGTACTGATCACGGCGGTCGTCGACAAGGTCGGCACCTTCGCGATGCTCCGCTTCTGCCTCCAGCTGTTCCCGGAGGCCAGCAAGTGGGCGACGCCCGCGATCCTCGTCCTGGCCCTGATCAGCATCATCTACGGGGCGCTGCTCGCGGTCGGCCAGCGGGACATCAAGCGGCTGATCGCCTACGCGTCGATCTCCCACTTCGGCTTCATCATCATGGGCATCTTCGCGATGACCAGTCAGGGCCAGTCCGGCGCGACGCTCTACATGGTCAATCACGGCATCTCGACCGCCGCGCTGATGCTGGTGGCGGGCTTCCTGATCTCCCGGCGCGGCTCGCGGCTCATCGCCGACTACGGCGGAGTGCAGAAGGTCGCTCCGGTGCTGGCCGGCACGTTCCTGATCGGCAGCCTCGCGACCCTCTCCCTGCCGGGACTGGCGCCGTTCGTCAGTGAGTTCCTGGTTCTGGTCGGCACGTTCACGCGCTACCCGGTGATCGGCATCATCGCCACCTTCGGCATCGTCCTCGCCGCGCTCTACACCCTCGTCCTCTACCAGCGGACGATGACCGGGCCGGTGAAACCCGAGGTCAGCGCGATGCCGGACCTCAGGGTGCGTGAACTCGTGGTCGTCGCCCCGCTGGTCGCACTGCTGATCTTCCTGGGCGTCTACCCGAAGCCCGTCACGGACATCGTCAACCCTGCGGTGAAACAGACCATGTCCGACGTACAGAAGAAGGACCCCCAGCCCGAGGTGGAGGCGGCCAAGTGAGCGCAACAGCCGTCCACAGCCTGTGGACAACCGCGGCCGAGCCGATCACCAAGATCGACGCGCCGAAGTTCGAGTACGGACAGTTGGCGCCCACCCTGATCGTCGTCGGAGCGGCGATCATCGGGATCCTCGTCGAGGCGTTCGTGCCGCGCAAATCGCGTTATTACGTCCAGATGTTCGTGTCCGTCGTCGCCCTCGCGGCCGCCTTCGCCGCGGTCGTCGCCCTCGCGGCCGACGGCTACGGCACCACCAAGGCGCGCATCGCGGCGATGGGCGCGATCGCCGTCGACGGACCGGCCCTCTTCCTCCAGGGCACGATCCTGCTGGCGGCCCTGGTCGGCCTGTTCACCTTCGCCGAGCGGCGGCTCGACCCGGTGGTGCATGGCAACCGGGTCGACTCCTTCGCTGCACAGGCCGCGTCCGTGCCGGGCAGCGAGAGCGAGAAGGCGGCGGTCAAGGCCGGGTTCACCACCACCGAGGTGTTCCCGCTGCTGCTGTTCGCCGTCGCCGGCATGCTGATCTTCCCGGCCGCCAACGACCTGCTGACGCTCTTCGTGGCGCTGGAGGTCCTCTCGCTCCCGCTGTACCTGCTGTGCGCGCTGGCCCGCCGCAAGCGGCTCATGTCGCAGGAGGCGGCGGTCAAGTACTTCCTGCTCGGCGCGTTCGCCTCCGCCTTCACCCTGTTCGGCATCGCCCTGCTGTACGGCTACGCGGGCTCGATGTCGTACGCGACGATCGCGCAGGTCGTCGACGGCACGATCGCGGACGTCAACCCGGCGCTCGCGGACACCATGGGCAACGACGCGCTG
Source organism: Streptomyces sp. NPDC016851 (assembly GCF_055562795.1). Lineage (NCBI taxonomy): Bacteria > Bacillati > Actinomycetota > Actinomycetes > Kitasatosporales > Streptomycetaceae > Streptomyces > Streptomyces sp. NPDC016851. Next base: position 340,762 of record NZ_JBVHEP010000003.1, on the reverse strand, counting down.
CTGCTGATCGGTGCCGCGCTGGTGGTGATGGGCCTGCTGTTCAAGGTGGGCGCGGTGCCGTTCCACATGTGGACGCCGGACGTGTATCAGGGCGCGCCGACGCCGGTGACCGGTTTCATGGCGGCGGCGACGAAGGTGGCGGCGTTCGGCGCGCTGCTGCGGTTGCTGTACGTCGTCCTGCCGGGCCTGCGCTGGGACTGGCGGCCGGTGATGTGGGCCGTGGCGATCGTCACCATGCTGGGCGGCGCCATCGTCGCGATCACCCAGACCGACATCAAGCGGCTGCTGGCGTACTCGTCGATCGCGCACGCCGGGTTCATCCTGGCGGGTGTCATCGCGACGACGCCCGACGGTGTCTCGTCGGTGCTGTTCTACCTGGCCGCGTACTCGTTCGTGACGATCGGCGCCTTCGCGGTGGTCACGCTCGTGCGCGACGCGGGCGGCGAGGCGACGCACCTGTCCAAGTGGGCGGGGCTCGGCCGGCGTTCGCCGCTGGTGGCGGCCGTGTTCGCGGTGTTCCTGCTGGCCTTCGCGGGCATTCCGCTGACCTCCGGCTTCGCCGGGAAGTTCGCCGTGTTCAAGGCGGCGGCGGAGGGCGGGGCCGCCCCGCTCGTCGTGATCGGTGTGATCTCGTCGGCGATCGCGGCGTTCTTCTACATCCGCGTCATCGTGCTGATGTTCTTCAGCGAGCCGCGGCCCGAGGGCCCGACGGTGGCCGTGCCGTCGCCGCTGACGATCACGGCGATCGGGGTGGGCGTGGCGGTCACGCTGGTGCTCGGTGTGGCGCCGCAGTACTTCCTGGATCTGGCGGGACAGGCAGGAGTGTTCGTGCGCTGACACCCCCGTCCACAGAAGTGGGACCCGGTCTCCTTCGGGAGCCGGGTCCCACTGTGTGTCCGGGTCAGGGGCACGTCACCCTGGGGTTCCAGGGGTAGAAGACACCCCTGGGGTTGTCCTTGAAGATCCAGGCGTGCAGCGTGTAGACGACGCCCAGGCCGGGGGTCTCCTCCGGCCCGTCGAAGTGCCGGTCGCCGAACATGACCGGACGGTCGTCGTCCGTCGCCACGTTCTGGTCGGCGTCACGGACGATCCACTCCACGGCACCGAGACGCAGCTTGCCGTGCTTGCCCTTGTGGTAGACGAGGCCGGCGGGCTTGGTGGGGTCGGTGGAGTTGATGAGCCGCTGCTTGACGTAGTGGTAGCCCATGCCGCCCTCGCCGGGCAGGGCGGTGCACGGGCCGGCGGGGAGGTGGCCGTCCTTGATCGCGCGCTTCACGTGCTGGTAGTGGCGCGTGGCGGCGTACGTCTGGACGAGCTCGGGCTCGCCTTCGTGGTCGTGTCCGGCGGCGTGCGCCGGGGCTGCGGCGAGTGCGAGCGCGGTGGTCAGCGTGAGGGCACAGGCGGCCTTGAGAAAGGACATGTCGTGTCGCTCTCCTTGCGGGAGGGGTGCCCAGGGGCGGGCGCCCGTCATGGGGGCGCGGTCGCGCCCGGTGAGGGATGGGCGGGCCTCCCCCGTCCCGCGTCAGCAGCATCGCCCGGCCGGTGGGGGCGTGCCAGGCGGGGCGTCCGTTCGGGCTGGGTACGAGCCGTCGATTCGGGCGGGTGCGGGGTGTCTGTCCGGGCTGGGGGTCCGCTGTCCGTTCGAGCCGGGTGTCGACCGCCCGTTCGAGCTGGGTGCGGACGCGACGTGATCCGTCGGGCCGGGCCTGTGGATAACTCCGGGAGTGTCGGTGCGGGCACCTATGGTGGACGCAGTGGTCGAGGGGCGACGTACGGGGGACAGGACGATGGGCGCGATGGGCGGGACGGGTGTGATGACGGACGTGGACGCGGTGACCGGGACCGGCGGGCCAGGCGGTGCCAGCGACAGCGCGGCGCTGGCCACGCTGCACCGGGTCTTCGGGTACGAGGCCTTCCGCGGCGAGCAGGAAGCGGTCATCGAGCACGTGGTCGCGGGCGGCGACGCGGTGGTGCTGATGCCGACCGGCGCCGGCAAGTCCCTCTGCTACCAGGTCCCGGCCCTGGTCAGGCCCGGTACGGGGGTGGTCGTCTCCCCGCTCATCGCCCTGATGCAGGACCAGGTGAACGCGCTGCGGGCCCTGGGCGTGCGGGCCGGGTTCATGAACTCCACGCAGGACTTCGACGAGCGGCGGATGGTCGAGGCCGAGTTCCTCGCCGGCGAGCTGGACCTGCTGTACCTGGCGCCGGAGCGGCTGCGGCTCGAGAACACGCTCGACCTGCTCTCACGCGGGAAGATCTCCGTCTTCGCGATCGACGAGGCGCACTGCGTGTCCCAGTGGGGCCACGACTTCCGGCCGGACTACCTGACGCTGTCGCTGCTCGGCGAGCGCTGGCCGGACGTACCGCGGATCGCGCTCACGGCGACGGCCACGCGGGCGACGCACCAGGAGATCACCGAGCGGCTGAACATGCCGGCGGCCCGGCACTTCGTGGCCAGCTTCGACCGGCCCAACATCCAGTACCGGATCGTGCCGAAGGCGGACCCGAAGAAGCAGCTGCTGAGCTTCCTGCGCGAGGAGCACCCGGGCGACGCGGGCATCGTCTACTGCCTGTCGCGCAACTCGGTCGACAAGACCGCCGAGTTCCTCAGCCGCAACGGCATCGAGGCGGTGCCGTACCACGCGGGGCTGGACGCGGGTACGCGCGCGGCCCACCAGTCCCGCTTCCTGCGGGAGGACGGCCTGGTCGTGGTGGCGACCATCGCCTTCGGAATGGGCATCGACAAGCCGGACGTACGCTTCGTCGCCCACCTCGACCTGCCCAAGTCGGTCGAGGGCTACTACCAGGAGACGGGCCGGGCCGGGCGTGACGGGCTGCCGTCGACGGCCTGGATGGCGTACGGGCTGAACGACGTCATACAGCAGCGCAAGCTGATCCAGTCGGGCGAGGGCGACGAGGCGTTCCGGCGCCGGGCCCAGGCCCACCTGGACTCGATGCTGGCGCTGTGCGAGACGGCCCAGTGCCGCCGGGGCCAGCTCCTCGCCTACTTCGGCCAGGACCCGGACCAGCCCGCCTGCGGCAACTGCGACACCTGCCTCACCCCGCCGGAGACCTGGGACGGCACGGTCGCGGCGCAGAAGGTGCTGTCGACGGTGGTGCGGCTGCAGCGGGAGCGCGGGCAGAAGTTCGGCGCGGTGCAGATCGTCGACATCCTGCTGGGGAAGCGGACCGCCAAGGTCATCCAGTTCGACCACGACCAGCTGTCGGTGTTCGGCATCGGTGACGATCTGGCCGAGGGCGAATGGCGGGGCGTCATCCGGCAGTTGCTGGCCCAGGGGCTGCTCGCGGTGGAGGGTGAGTACGGCACGCTGGTGCTGACCGAGGCGAGCGGGGCGGTGCTGCGGCGGGAGCGTGAGGTGCCGCTGCGCAAGGAGCCGAAGAAGCCGGTGACCTCCCGGTCGGGGTCGTCGTCGTCCTCGGGTTCGGGGCGGGGCGAGCGCAAGGGCAAGACGGTTGCCGCCGAGCTGCCCGAGGAACTGCTGCCGGCCTTCGAGGCGCTGCGCGCCTGGCGGGCCGAGCAGGCTCGCGAACAGGGCGTCCCGGCGTACGTCATCTTCCACGACGCCACGCTGAGGGAGATCGCCACGGTGTGGCCGGGCTCGGTGGCCGAACTGGGCGGGATCAGCGGCGTGGGGGAGAAGAAGCTCGCGACGTACGGGGAGGGCGTGCTGGAGGTGCTCGCGTCGCTCGGCGGGCCGCAGGGTGCGGCGCCGGCGGCCGGCTCGGCAGCGGTGGCGGGCCCGACGGCGGCTGAGGCGCCCGGCCAGGACGCGGGCGAGCCGGACGAGTGGCCGGAGCTGCTCGGGGAGCCGGAGCCCGACTGGACATAGGGCCGAGCTTCGGCAGGGCAGGGTGTCGTCGGCGGCTGGGGTGGGGGATCGGCAGAGCTGGGCGTCGGCGCCCGGCGGCCCTCGAGCGTCAGCCCGCGCCCCGGCAGCACGGGGCAGCCGTCACCGTCCGGCAGCACGGGCCAATCGTCACCGTCCCGTCCGGCTACGACAGGGCGGTCAGACCCGGCGCGAACACGATGAGCAGGGGCAGCAGCGGTACCAGCGCGGCCGTGGTGGTCGTCAGGGCCCGGTGCCGGCGGCCCAGCCGGGGCGGCGGTTCCAGGAGCCGGTCGACCCGCTCGCCCAGCAGGCGGTGGCTGGAGGCGCAGGACAGGACGCCGCGGTGCTGGTTGAGCTCGATCAGCGCCAGGGCCGTGGTCAGGTGGCCGCAGCGGCGGGAGGCGGTGTCGTCGGCGGCCAGTTCGACCAGGCGGTGCGTCTGGTCGCAGAAGTGGGCGAACAGCGGGATGCGGGGGAAGCCCGTGGCCAGGGCGGTGGACAGGTGCAGCAGCCAGTCGTGGCGGGCGCGGGCGTGGCCGCGCTCGTGGGTGAGGACGGCGTCGAGCTGGTGGTCCGTGAGGCGGTGCAGGGCGCCCGTGGTGACGATCAGCTGGGGCGGGCTGCCGGGCATCCACCAGGCGTCGGGGTATTCGTCCTCCAGGACCAGGAGGGGGCCGCGGTCGGCGGGCAGTCCGGCGGGCAGGTCGGGGGCGCGTTCGCGGAGGTGGGCGCGGGCCTGGGCGCGGCGCCGGCGCGCCTCGACGAGTTCCCGTGCGAGCATCGCGGTCGTCCAGGCGGCGCCGCAGGCCAGCAGCAGGGTGAGGGCGGCGGCCCCCGGCGGGGCGGTGGACAGGTCGTACGCCGCCGTCACCGCGGGCGGGGCCGGGGCGAAGAGCTGGGCGCGGACCGTGCCGAACACGGCGGCGGCGCCCAGGGCGAGTGCGGTCACGCAGCACAGCAGGACGGTGGCGACCAGGCACTGCCACACCCACAGCGCGACCACCGGTTCCCGCTCGGGCCAGTCGGCCCGGGTCAGCGCACGGGGAACGGGTACGGCGGCCGTCACGGCGACAACGCTCAGCAGGAGCAGGCAGACGGTCATGGCCACGGGCTCCGGTCGGTCGGAAGAGGGGCGGCTACGGGTCGTGCGGGGGAGGGCGGCTGCCGAGCGCACCGGTGACGCGGCTGCGGTGCACACCGGCGAGCGCCCCGAACGTGCCGTGCACCGCGCACGTGCGGGCACACCGCCCGAGCCCAGTATGACGGTGCCGGGCGGTGTGAGTCAGGAGTCGAGCGGCATCACAAGCGCCGGGAGGGGCGACTGTCGGCCAGACCCGGACGACTGTAGGCCAGACCCGGGCCGTTGTCGGCCAGCCCCGGGCGACTGTAGGCCAGCCCCGGGCAACCCTGCGGGCGCACGACGGGACCGTCGCGGACGCCCCCTGGAACGCCGTCAGGCGGGCACCACCCGCCCCGTCACCTCGCCCAGCCCCACCCGCACCCCGTCCGGCCCCGGGGCCCAGGCGGACAGGGTCACCACGTCGCCGTCCTCCAGGAACGTCCGCTTGCCGTCGGGCAGTTCGAGCGGGTCGCGGCCGTTCCAGGTCAGTTCGAGGAGGGAGCCGCGTTCGCGGTCCGCCGGGCCGCTGACCGTGCCCGAGCCGTACAGGTCGCCGGTGCGCAGGGAGGCGCCGTTGACGGTCATGTGGGCCAGTTGCTGGGCGGCCGTCCAGTACATGGTGGAGAAGGGCGGCTCGGAGACGACGTGGCCGTTGACGGCGACGCTGATCCGCAGGTCGTAGCCGCCGGGTTCCTCGTCGCTGTCGTCCAGGTACGGCAGCAGCTCGTGCGTCCGCGCCGGCGGGGTCACCCGGGCCTCCTCCAGGGCGTCCAGCGGGGTGATCCACGCCGACACCGACGTGGCGAAGGACTTGCCGAGGAACGGGCCGAGCGGGACGTACTCCCAGGCCTGGATGTCGCGCGCGGACCAGTCGTTGAGGAGGCAGAGGCCGAAGACGTGCTCCCGGAAGCCGTCGAGGGACACCGGCGCGCCCATCCGGGACGGCACGCCGACCACGAAGCCGACCTCCGCCTCGATGTCGAGGCGCACGGACGGGCCGAAGACCGGAGCCGGGTCCGCCGGCGCCTTGCGCTGGCCCGAGGGGCGCATGACGTCCGTGCCCGAGACGACGACCGTGCCGGAGCGGCCGTGGTAGCCGATCGGCAGGTGCTTCCAGTTGGGGGTCAGGGAGTCCTCGGCGTCGGGGCGGAAGATCCGGCCGACGTTCCGGGCGTGGTTCTCGGACGCGTAGAAGTCGACGTAGTCCGCGACCTCGAAGGGGAGGTGCAGCGTCACCGAGGACAGGTGGTGGAACATCGGTGCGAGGGTCTCGCGGTGGGACGGCACGGTCACCCACGCCGTCAGCGCCCGGCGGACGTCCGACCAGGCCGTGCGGCCCGCGGCCAGCAGCGCGTCGAGGGTCGGCCGCGCGAGCAGGGAGGCGTACGGGGAGCCGAGGGCGTGGGCCGCCGCGCCGGCGTCCAGGACGTGGTCGCCGAGCCGGACGCCCACGGTCCGGTGGGAGGAGCCGGGGAGGGAGAACACGCCGTACGGCAGGTTGTGCGGGCCGAAGGGGTCGCCCTCGGGGACATCGAAGGGGGGCATCGGGTGCTGCCTCGCTTTCGGGTGTGCCGTGTCGTCGCCACGTGTTCGTGGTCCTGCCACACGTTACGGGTGGCACACCCGTCCTGGGCAGTGTCCGAGGAGGCGGATACGGGCGAACGGGGCAGGTGGGCCCGGGTGGGACCGGACGGCGCGGTTCGGGCGCGGCGGACGGGACGTCACATCCGTACGAGCCGGAAGTTATCCACAGGACGCGACGCAATCTTGACGGAGCGGTGCGAACGGGGCGACTCTGGGCGGGTGCCGGAAGGCCTCGGGGAGGGGGCGTTCCGATGGCACACCAGGGGGGCGGATGGCCATTGGGGAGGCCGGTCCGGGCTCGGTGCGGCATGGCGTGCAGCCGAAGCGGCTGGAAGAGGCCATGCGCGTGCGGCTCGGCCGGGAATGCGTGTATGTACCGTCGTGCCGTTTCGGGCTGTACGTGGCCCTGCGCCACTGGTGCCCGCCCGGCGGACGGGTGCTGATGTCGCCGGTCAACGACGACGTGATCTTCTTCGTCGTGCTCGCGGCCGGACTGCGCCCGGTGCAGGCGCCGTTGAACCCGCTCGACGCGTCCATCGACATCGAGGCCGTGCCGGGCGAGACGTGGAGATCGGTGTCCGCCGTGCTCACGACGAACCTGTACGGGAACCCTGACCCGGCACCGGGCCTCAGGCAGAAGTGCGACGCGCTGGGGATCCCGCTGTTCGAGGACGCGGCGCACGCCATCGGCAGCCGGGTGGGGGACCGGCCGGTCGGGGCGTGGGGCGAGGCCTCCGCGTTCAGCCTGTCCAAGCATGTCGGGGCCAAGGCCGGGGGCATGCTCTCCCTGGCCGACCCGGGGCAGCGCGACGCGGTGGAGAAGACCTGCGCGGGGCTGCTCACGCCGCGCCGCCCGGGCTCCGAACTGGCCTATGCGATCCGGCCGTACGCGGAGGCGGCGGTGCGCGGGCTGAGGCTGCGGCGCGCCGCCTGGGCCGCGATCCGGCTGCTGGGGCTGGCGGACCGCGAGGAGATCCGGATGCCGCTGCGCCCGGACGAACTCGCGCGGGCCGCCCGCCATGCGCCCGGGCTCGACGCCCACCACCCCTGGGTACGCGTCGACATGCACGACTACCGCCAGGAGTCCGGCCGGCTGCGCCTGCGGCGCGTCGGGCGCAAGCTCGACCGGCTGGACGAGGTGCTGGACGCCTGCCGGGCGGGCACCGAGCTGCTGCTGTCCACACCCTGGGCCAAGCCCCGTGACGGGCACGGCACCCAGCCGCTGTTCCGCGTCCCGCTGTTCGTGGCGGACCGCGACGCGGCGATCGCGGCACTGGCACGGCGGGGCATCGTCGTCGGCTACCTCTACGACCCGCCGCTGGACGACTACGCCGGCGAGCGGTTCACCGACCTCTCACCGGCCCCCGAGGCGGCCCGCTGGTTCGCGCGGCACGCGCTGCCCGTGGACCCGCTGCGGGCCCGGACGGTCGTGGAGGTGCTGGAGCGCTCCGGGGCACGGCCGGCCGGGGCACCGGGAGAGCCACCCCGCGGCGGGCCGGCATCGGGGAGGCTTGATCAGTCCCGTGGCTGAGATCCAGGTGCACGAGCCCGCCACCACACGCGCCGACGGCGGCGGACCGAAGCCTGCCGCCGACGAGCACACGCACGACTCGCTGTTCAAGAACGCCTACTTCCTCATGCTCAGCACCGGCGTGTCCGCCGTCCTGGGCCTGGGCTTCTGGCTGGTGGCCGCCCGCTACTACTCCGAGGAGGCCGTCGGCCAGGGCTCCGCCGCCATCGCCGCGATGCGGCTGCTCGCCAGCATCACGGCGACGACGATGATCGGCGCCGTCGTGCGTTTCGTCCCGCGCGCGGGACGGGAGACCGGGCGCCTGGTGTGGGGCATGTACGCGGCCAGTTCGCTGGTCGTGGCGCTCGCCGCCGCCGTCTTCCTGCTCACGATCGACGCGTGGGGAGCGTCGTACGCCCCGCTGGGCACGCCCATGGCGGGCGCGGTGTTCGTCGCGGCGTCCGTGGCCTGGGCGCTGCTCACACTGCAGGACGGGGTGCTCACCGGACTGCGCAAGGCGGAGTGGGTGCCGGCCGGGAACGCGGTGTTCTCGGTCGGGAAGCTGGCCCTGCTGGCCGTCTTCGCCGGCACGCTGCCCGTTCTCGGCATCTTCGTCTCCTGGGCGGTGGCGATCGCGTTCTCCACGCTGCCGCTGGGCTGGCTGATCTTCCGCCGGCTCATCCCGCGCCAGGCCGAGCTCGACCGCGAGAAAGAGACCCCGAAACTCCGCGACATGGGCCGCTTCCTGGCCGGGGACTCGCTGGGCGCGCTGTTCAGCCTGGCGATGATCAACCTGCTGCCGGTGATGGTCGCGGTCCGCTTCAGCGCCGCGGAGAACGGCTACTTCTACGTGGCGTACACCGTCGGCGGCACGATGGAGTTCATGGCCATCAACATGGCCTCGTCCCTCACCGCGCACGCCTCCCACGACCCCCGGCAGCTCGCCGACGGCGTCCGGGGCGCCCTGCGGCGCATGACGTTGCTGCTGGTCCCGGTCGTGCTGGTGCTGGTCCTCTTCGCCCCCTACATCCTCACGCCGTTCAGCCCGGACTACGCCGAGCACGGCTCGACCGTGCTGCGGCTGCTCGCCCTCGGCGCGCTGCCGCGGGTCGTGGTGGAGCTGTACATCGGCGTACTGCGCGTGCAGGGGCGCACGGGAGTGCTCGCCGCGCTCCAAGGCGCCATGTGCGTCCTGGTGCTGGGCAGCGCGGCCATGCTGTTCACCCCGGCCGGGATCGCGGGCGCCGGCTGGGCGGTGCTGCTGAGCATGACGCTGATCGCCGTCGTCTCCACGGTCGGGCTGCGAGCGGCACTGCGGCACAACGACAGCGCGCCCGCGCCCCGTACGTCCGCCGACCCCGCCCACCCCTCCTACGGCACGCGCTGGGCGAAGCTGAACGCCACCGCCGGGTACGGCACGACCTGGGCCCGCCGGGCCGCCTACCAGCCCCAGGACGGCGACCAGGACACGGTCACGCTGTTCATAGGGCGCCCCGGATACGAACGGGAGGCGCTCCAGGCGGACACACTGGCGCTGATCGTGCGGCCGGAAGGGCCGACCAGGGAGCCACCGCGCCAGGAGTCCGCGGAACCGGACCAGGAACCGCAGGAGCGGCGGCTGAGAGGCGCCCTGTGGAGCCTGCTCGGCGTCGCCACCGTCTTCTTCTGGGCGCCGTTGCGTGATCTGCCCTGGCTCGACCACGCCACCGAAGCGCCGCTGACGGGGCGCCAGTTGCTGGAGGGCCTGCCGCTTCCGTCGCTCACCGCGGGAGGCCTGCTGCTCGTGGTGTTCGCCGCCGCCGTGACGCTGTGCACCCGGCGCGACCCGTGGCTGCCCGGCACGGCGCTGTACGCCGCCCTGCTCGCCCTGTACGCCGCACCGGCCGCCCTCGGGCGGGAACCGCGGCCGGTGGACGGGGCGTTGTATGTGAAGACGGCCGGCTTCCTCGCGGACGCGGTCGGGCTCGACGGGCCCGAGGCGCTGCTTCGCTGGGCGCCGCCGGTCTGCCAGCTGCTGTGTCTCGTGCCTCTGTGGCTGCTGCTCGCGAGGGCGGGCGGACGGCTGCCGTGGCCGGGGCGCTGGGGGGTTCTGTATCTCGTCGCGGTCGGCGGCTGGGTGTGGCGTGAGGCGCTCGCACCGGTCGCGCCGCCCCTGCTCGCCTTACTCGTCGTACTCGTCCTGCTCCTGCCGCTCTGCCGCCGTGCCGCGTCGGCCCTACAGCACCGCAGAAGTCCGAACGGCCGACCCAGCGCCTGATCAAGCCCATGAGCCGAACAGGGCCCCGAAGAGAGCCGAACAGAGCCGAACCGCCAGGGGGGAACCACCGTGCGTCCGCCAGTCACTCCGAGGGAGAGATCCACGCCAGAACCCACACCGGCACGGGACGGCGCGAGCACCCCCGGCAGCAGCCCCGAAACCGCCGGCCAGTCCGCCGGCTCCTCGTCCTCGGAGTCGTCGAGCCCGGCCCATGAGCCCGTGACGGACCTGTCCGACCTGCCCCCCGCCTGGTCCGGGCGGCGCGCCCTGGCCTGGCCCGGTGTCCCGCTGCTCGTCGCACTCGCCCTGTGGGCGTACGCCGTGCGGCACACCGACGTCTCGCGGCTCGACGACTACGGGCTGGTCACGGCGCTGCACCCGGCCTTCTGGGCCGGCCTCGCGGTGCTTACCACCGGCTTCTGGTTCACGGTCCGCGACCCGCGCCGGCCGGGCGCCTGGGCGTTGGCGTACGTCCTCGGGCTGCTGGTGATGGAGCGGGTCACGCAGGCCGTCGTCTACCCGACCCCGCTGTACGCGTGGGCGTGGAAGCACGAGGCGGTCATCGACCACCTGCTGACGGCGGGCGGTCTGCAGACGGCCGACCAGGTCGGCGACATGGCGGTGTACGACCAGTGGCCCGGCTTCTTCGCCGCGCAAGCCGCCCTGATGCGGCTGCTGGGCGTGGACTCGGCGGCGATGTTCATGGCCTGGTGGCCCCTGGTCTCCAGCCTGATGCTGCTGCTCCCGCTGCTGCTGATCTACCGCACCTTCACGGAGGACCGGCGGCTGATCTGGACCGCGGTCTGGCTCTTCTACGTCGCCAACTGGGTCGGGCAGGACTACTTCTCCCCCCAGTCCGTGGCCTACGCGCTGCATGTCGGCGTCCTGGCCCTGGTCCTGCGCCGCTTCGGCCGGTCCGCCGTGCGGGACGGGCGGCCCCGGCAGGCCGTGTGGACGGTGATGCTCGTCGTCATGGTGGTGGCGATCGTCATCTCCCACCAGCTCACACCGGGCATGCTGGTCATCTGCCTGCTCGCCCTGTGCCTGAGCCGCCGCTACCGCGACTGGGTCCCGGTGGTCACCACCGTCGTGATCTTCCTGGCCTGGTGTCTCACGGCCGCGCTGCCCTTCCTGTCCGCGGCGATGCCGGACATGATCCGCTCCGTCGGCGACATCGGCGCCAACGTGGAGACGGGGTACGGCGCCACCCCGACCGGCACCGGAGCGATCGCCACCTCCTGGGCGGCCCGGCTGCTGTCCGCCTCCGTCCTGCTGCTCGCGGCCGTCGGCGTCCTGCGCCAGCGGGTGCTGCGGCACCGGGCCCGGCCCCTGCTGCTGCTCGCGGCGGCCCCGCTGCCGATGTTCGCGGCGAGCAGCTACGGCAGCGAGATGATCTTCCGGGTGCTGCTGTTCATGCTGCCCGGCGCCGCGTTCTTCGCGGCCGCCGCGCTGCTGCCCAGGGTCCGCACGCTGGCCGCCGACGCCGCGGCGAAGGAGGCAGGCAGCCGCCAGGTCGCCCCCGTGCAGGCCCGCAGACGAGGACTCGGCACCTGGGTGGGGCTGGCCGCACTGCTCGGCGGGACCCTGGCGTTCGTCCCGGCCTACTCGGGCAAGGACCGGATCAACTACTTCCCGCCGCAGGAAGTGGCCCTCGTACGGCAGCTCTTCGACCGGGCGCCCGACGGCTCGCTCGTCGTGGCCGCCAACCGCAACTACCCGCTCGCGTACGCCTCCTACTGGAGCGTCGACCACTACTGGTTCCTGGACGACGCCCGCAGTCACGTCGACCGGATCGTCGAGAACCCGGCCGGCACCCTCGCCAGTGACATGGCCGGGGTGGAGCGGCCGGCCCGGGCCTACTTCCTGCTCACCCAGGGGCAGTTGGCCAACTCCGAGATGAACGGACAACTCGACGAGGCGCAGCTGGACCGCATCCAGAAGTCCGTCGCCGCCTCACCACGCTTCCAGCTCGTGGCGGAGAACAGCGCCGGATGGCTCTACGTACTGAAACAGACCGGGGGAGCGGAGCGATGACACCGCAGGAACTCGTGGTCCGGATGCTGCCGCCGTTCAGTGGCTGGCTCGCGCTCGCCGCGCTCGCGCTGCCCGGCGGATCGCCGCTGCGGGGCGCCGCCGTCGCCCTCTTCCTGGCGGCGGGCCCGGGCGCGGCCATGGTCAGAGTCTGCGCTCCCGCGCTCGGGGAGCGGCCCGCCGAAGGCCCCGTCGAGCGCCGCGACCCGGACTTCGCCCGCCACTCCGACCTGCTGGAGCGGCTGATGCTGGTGCTGTTCGTGAGCACCGGCGCGGTGATGCTCGTCGCGACCGTGCTGATCGCCACGCACTCCTTCAGTGCGCAGCGGGTGCTGCTGACGTTGACGCTGCTGACCACGGTCGCCGCGTTCTGTCCGCCGCTGCGCGCCTCCCCGCCATCGAGGACGACACCGAGGACACCGAAGGGTTCTGCTCAGTGAGGTTCAACCGTCCCCACCGCCCCTTTCGCCGCACGCCGACCACGACGGGACAGCACCGCAGGAGGCCACAGCCACACGAGGAGAAGCCGTCCGCCGGCCCGTTCACATCGGGCCGGCGCCGACTGCTGATCACGTCCGCGACGATCGTCAGCGCGGTCCTGGTCGGCGTACTCGCCCTCCGGAACGCCTCCGGGCCGGACGAGAGCGGAGCAGCCGGTTCGCCTGCGGACTGCCGTCCCACGGCGCTCCTGGAACCGCCCTGCGGCGCCTGGTTCGGGGCGTTCGTGCCGCACGAGCGGGACGACCTGCCGGAGAAGGTGCGCGCCTACGAGAAGCGCGTCGGCCGCGAGCTCGACATCGTGTACACGTACCACGACATGTCCCTGCCCGAAGGCACGCGCAGGGAGGGCCAGTTACTCACCCCCGAGGAGCGGCGCGTCGGCGAGGACCGCCTGCTGCTGCTGTCCTGGGAGAGCAAGTGGTGGGGCGGCACCAAGGAGCAGCAGCCGACCTGGAAGCAGATCGCCTCCGGCGAGCTGGACAAGACCGTCATCGACGTCCAGGCCGAGCGCGTCAAGGACTACGGCAAGAAGGTCTTCCTCTCCTTCGACCTGGAGATGGACACCCGCACCCCGGCCAACGGCACCCCCGCCGAGTACGTGAAGGCGTACCGGCACATCCACGACCGGTTCCGCGCCCTGGGCGTCGACAACGTGGTGTGGACGTGGATCACCACCGGCTACCTCGACCACGCCGACGAGATGAAGGCGATGTATCCCGGCGACGACTACATCGACTGGATCGGCTACAACCAGTACAACTACTACCGCTGCCACAAGACCGGCTGGCGCACCTTCGCCCAGACGCAGCACTCCGTGCACGACTGGATCCGCGAGAACATCTCCGACGACAAGCCGCTGATGCTCTCCGAGTTCGGCACCGCCGCGGACGAGTCCCGCCCGCGGCGGCAGGCCGAGTGGTACGCGCAGGTGCCCGGTGTGCTGAAGGATCTGGACGGCGTGAAGGCGGCCCTCCAGTGGAACTACCGCGACCCCGGACCGCACTGCAACCTGGCCCTGGCGAACGACGCGGCCTGGGACAGCCTGCGCGAGGCGGTCGCCGACCCCTACTTCAACCAGCCGCTCAAGTAACCCGGACCGGGATCAGCCCGCGAACTCGGGCCCGCGCAGCACCGCGCGGGCCCGCCGGTACCAGCGCCACGCGATGGTCCTGGGCCCGTCCCGGTAGGGCGCGACCCGGGCGCCCGCACCCGCCAGCCAGGCCTCGACGTCGGCGACGGTGTGGGTACGCCGGACGATGAGCCGGGCGATGCGGTAGCGCTCGTCACGGTCGGAGCTGAGCGCGTGCCGCACGGCGGTCGCCGTCTCGTAGCCGGCCCGCGCCGACATCGCGCGCACACGCGGGCTGTTGTAGCCGTGCGGATAGGCGAGATGGCGGACCTCGTGCCCGAGGGCGTCCTCCAGTACGGCCTTCGACGAGCGCAGTTCGTACGCCAGGTCCTTGCGGGACAGGGTGTCGAGCTGCGCGTGCGTGACCGTGTGGCTGCCGATCTCCATGCCGTAACGTTCCAGCTCCGCCGCCCGGTCCAGGGTCATCATCGGCGCGGGCGGCAGCAGGCTGCGGCCGCCCGGGGCGATGGCGCCGGTGGTGAGATAGGCGGTGGCGGGCAGCGTCCGCTCGGCCAGCGCCTCGGCGGTGGGGCCGGGCAGATCGGCGAAGCCGTCGTCGAAGGTGAGCAGCACGGGCCGGGGCGGCAGGGGCGCGCGCCCCGCCAGATGATCGGCGACCGCGCTGATCGTGACGGGGGTGCGGCCGCTGCGGACCACGGCGTCGAGATGCGCGGCGAACTGCTTCGGCGTGACCGTGAACTCGGCGATCCAGCCGGGCGGATCGTCCATCACCGAGTGGTACAGGAAGACCGGGATGGCCGGGGAGCCGGCCGCGCCCGGTGCCGGTATCGGCCCTTCACCCTCCTGCGCAGCCCGCTCCGTCCCGCCTCTGCCGTCCCCTTGGCCCTCGTCCCGCGTGCGTGCCGACGTCCTCATCTCGCCCCCTCACCACGCGCCCGCAGCGCCCGCCGCGCGCGCAGATAGCCGACAGGCCCGTACACCATCCCCCGGCGCTGCAACCGCGACAGCCGCCGCGGCCAGGGATGCGTCCGTGTGTCGTGGTCGCCCGGCGCCCCGCCGCCCTCCGTCTCGCGTACGGCGGTCAGCGCGCGGGCGTGGGCGAGGCCGCGGGGCAGCTTCGCGAGGAACGCGGGCAGCAGCGCGGGGCGGTTCACGAGCACCGCGGTGAGATACGCGGTGAGCCCGGCGCCGTAGCCGTACGCCTGCGTCTCCAAGTCCTGCCAGGTCTCCCGGTGGTGGTGCCACACCAGTGCGGACGGGGTGTAGCGCAGCCGGTGGCCCTCGGCGAGGACGCGGACGAAGCCGTAGAGGTCGTCGCCGCCCCGGGCGGCCGTACCGGCACCGGTGGCCGGGTCGAAACCGCCGACGGAACGCAGGACGGCCGTCCGGAAGGCCATGTTCGCACCGGAGCCGAACCGCCCCGCCGTGAACGGGAACAGCGGCTCGTCGCCCGGCGGCCGCGCCGGGTCGTACGTCCTTGGAGTGAAGCCTTTGGCGAAGCCGCCGTGGCTCTCCAGCAGCACCTGGGCCGGCGTGGTCAGCCGTGCGGGCAGGATCAGCCCGGTGCTGCACCCGAGTCCGGGGTCGGCGGCGAAGGGCGCGGTCAGCTCGGTCAGCCAGCGCGGATCGGCGACCACGTCGTCGTCCGTGAAGGCGACGACCTCGCCGCGCGCGGCCGCGAGACCCGTGTTGTGCGCGACCGCGAGGCCGGGCACCCGCTCGCAGACGTACCGCACACGCTCGGCGTACTTCCGCTCGATGAGCTCCCGCGTCTCGCTCGTCACCGGAGCGTTGTCCACGACGACGATCTCGAACCGCGAATGGTCCTGCGCCAGCAGCGAGTCCAGCGCCCGCGCCAGCTGCCCGGCACGCTCCCGGGTGGCGACGACGACACTCGTGTACGGCGGCTCACCGGCCTCAGGAGTCGGCCGCGCCTTCTCCGGCTCCGCGAGCACGGCCCTCGCCCGCTCAGCGAGCACGGCCCTCGCCCGCTCCGCGAGCACCGCCCTCGGGTCCGCCCCCTGAGGCACCCGCCCGAGCAGCGTCCCGACGGGCCGCCCGTCCCGTCTGACCAGCACGAACACCTCGCCGTGCGTCACCGGCGGGCTCCCCGGGCCCGGTCTGAGCACCACCTCGTCACCGTCGAGGTCCAGCTCGGCGACCTGCACCGCATCGATGTCCAGGAACCGCCGTATCTCCTCCTGCGCACGTGCCGAACGGGCCATGGGCCCCTCCCCCCTCGTCATCAGGATCGTCGTCAGGTACGGCGCAGCCGCGCCGCGCCCTTCAAGGTCCGCGCGGCCAGCGCCGCGAGCCGTGGCCTGCCACGGACGAAGCTGTGCGCGCGGCGCGCCGGCTCGCGGCTCAGCCAGTGCAGCGCCGCGCCCGCCCCCGGTCGCGTCACCGCACCCTCGTACACGGGCAGTTCGCCCGTCTTCAGCGCGTCCTTGTACTCGGCCGCGCCCCGCCCCAGGTCGAGCATGTCGATGCCCTCTGCGGCCGCCGCCTCGGCCATGCGCAGGTGCAGCACCAGACCCGGCGAGTACTTCGCGAACTCCGGGTCGTAGGCCGGGAACCAGCAGGCCAGGACCGATGCCGAGCGCAGTCCGAAGTGTGCGGCCAGCGGCCGCCGGCCGGCGTACAGCACGGACAGCGTGCCGCTGCACTCGGGCGCCCGGGTCTCGGCCAGCCGCCCCACGAGCCGGGTGATCCACTCCCGGGCGAACCGGTCCCGGCGGCCCGTCCTGCGGTACTGCGCCGACTTCCACTCCATGAGCGTGCGCAGCGCGGCCGGCTCGCGCTCGTCGAAGACGAACCGCAGCTCGCCGACCTGCCGGCCCAGCCTGCGCTCCTTGGCCAGGGTGGTCTTCAGGAACTTCGGCGACTGGGCGCGCAGCACCGACTCGTATGTCTCGTAGCCCTTCTCCACGTCGATGACGTAGGTGGCGTGCTCCTCGGCCGCGTACCGGACGAACAGCCGCTGCTCGGCCTCCAGGTTGTCGAAGGCGAAGCTCGACAGCGAGCAGGCCCGCAGCAGTTCGCCCGTGTCCAGACGCAGGCCGGGCCGCAGGATCGCGCCCTGCGCGTCCGAGACGCCCAGCCCGATGGCCCGTCCTTGCCCCAACGGGCCCCGTTCATGGGGCAGGAAGCCGGCCGGCTCCAGCCCCTCGTACACCACCGCGACCCGCGCCCGCGGCTTCACCAGGCCGACGGCTTCGGCGAACTCCGGTTCCATGAAGGGGTTGCGCGGTGTCTCCGACGCCGCGCGCAGCGCGCGCCAGCGCTCCTTCTCCCCCTCGCCGAGCTCCCCGGGCCGAGCCACACGTATGCGCCCACTGCTCAACCTGACCCCCCGATCAAGTCCCCCCTGGACACTTGGAAGGTACCGCCCGAGACGGCCCCACGGGTAGGTAGCGGACCATCTTGTTGCCAACTGGTGCAGAGGCCTTCAACCGGGCAATCGGCGTGCGCCGTGCGATGAAACGAAGGGGCGCGTTGTCCGTATTCTCTGATCATGGCCGCACCCCTCGCATATTCACTCATCGCCACCGACCTGGACGGGACGCTGCTGCGCGGCGACGACACCCTGTCCGACCGGTCCCTCGCCGCACTCACGCGGGTGGTGGACGCCGGTGCCCGGCACCTCGTGGTGACGGGCCGGCCGGCGCCGAGAGTGCGGCCGCTCCTGGACGACCTCGGCTGTACGGGGCTCGCGGTGTGCGGACAGGGCGCGCAGGTGTACGACGCCGGCGCGGACCGGCTGCTGTGGTCCATCACTCTGGACCGGGAGCTGGCGGAGACCGCCCTCGGCAAGATCGAGGCCGAGGTGGGGCAGGTGTACGCCGCGGTCGACCAGGACGGGGTCGACGGCCTCACGCTCATCGAGCCGGGCTACCTGATGCCGCACCCGACCCTGCCGGCGGTGCGGGTCGACCGGCGCGACGACCTGTGGGGCGAGCCCATCAGCAAGGTGCTGCTGCGCCATCCCCACCTGTCGGACGACGAGTTGGCGGCGACGGCCCGCTCGGTGGTCGGTTCACTGGCGACGGTGACGATGTCGGGGCCCGGCACGGTCGAGCTCCAGCCGTGCGGCATCACCAAGGCCACCGGCCTGGCGCTGGCCGCCGAGCACCTGGGGCTGCGGCCGTCGGACACCCTCGCCTTCGGTGACATGCCCAACGACATCCCGATGTTCGACTGGGCCGCCCACGGCGTCGCCATGGCCAACGCCCATCCCGAGCTCAAGGCCGTGGCCGACGAGGTCACCCTGTCGAACGAGGACGACGGCATCGCCGTCGTCCTCGAACGACTGCTGGGCGGGACGGATCAGTACGGGCCGTTGACGTTGTCGATCGAGCCGTAGCGGGCCGCCGCGTAGTTGCAGGCCGCCGTGATGTTGGCGACCGGGTCGTACGGGTCCCACGACGTGCCGTCCACGTGGTAGGCCTGGAAGGTCGGGTCGATGGTCTGGAGCAGACCCTTGGACGGGGTGCCCTTGGCGGCGTTCGAGTCCCAGTTGTTGATCGCCTGGGGGTTGCCGGACGACTCGCGCATGATGTTGCGGTGGATGCCGTCGTACGAACCCGGGATCCCCTTCTGCGCCATGATGTCCAGCGCCTCGCGGATCCAGCCGTCCAGGTTGTTCGCGTAGGTCTTCACGGAGGCCTGGGTGGCCTTGGCGACGCCACCGGCGGGCTTCGCGGCCGGCTTGGCGGGGGCGGAGGACTTGGTCGCCGTCTTCTTCCCGGCGTCCGCCTTGGCCGTCTTCACCGTGAGCTTCAGACCCGGGTGGATCAGCTGCGGGTTGTCGCCGACGGCGGCGCGGTTGTCCTTGTAGAGCTGCTTCCAGCCGCCCGACACGTCGTACTTGTCCGCGATGCGGGCGAGCGAGTCGCCCTTGGTGACGGTGTACGTGAGGGACTTGGCGGGCTGGGCCGCCTGCGGCACGGACTGCGACACGGTGGGTGCGCTCTGGGCCGGCTGGGCGGCGTTGGCCTGCGTCGCGCCGATCAGCGGCAGGGCGAGGGCCGCTCCGCCGGTGCCGGCGGCCATGACGCGACGGGTGAACTGACTGGTTCTGGGGCGACGGTGCTTGCCTCGGGGCATGGGGATGTTCCTCTCCGGCGCCTGCGAGGTGAGCTGTCGGGTTCGGGCCGGGAGGTGCCCGGCCGCGTACGGCGCTGTGCGCTGTACGCGGCTTCACCCCGAGCCGTTCCGCTGCGCGGACCGGCGACTTACCTGGGTCCCCCGCTCCTGCCCTGCGTGAGTGAGTGGGTTCGTGTGGGGTGTCCGGGCGGTGGCAGGATTCGGCGTCCGCCGGACAGGCCCGGAACGTATGCGAGAGCACATGTCGGGAACAAGCACCGGAGTCACATATCGAGCGGTTGACCTTGGTCAGGGGCGTATGGGGCACTTGATCCTTTGCTGGAGCCAAGGCTCAACTTGCGTGCGGCGGAAGGAGGTACGGGCCGGTGCCGGAGTGGGATGTCCCAGGGGATAACGTGATTCAACTCACTGATCACGAGTCCGTGGGGCGATTTGCACTTAGGGGAATTCGCTTATCCAATGCCGCAAATCGTGCATAGCTCGCTATCGGCTGGTAAGTCGATAAATGTCTGTTCTTATGAGCTGATCGAAAACATTGCGGTCGTGATCGGATACCACCCGGCCTGTAACCCTGGGCGCTGGCGGTGATCGAAACGTGACCGGATACGCTGACTCGAGTGATGGCAGCGACCTATCGACAAACCGCGTAATCACCAGCAGACACACCGGCAGACACCAGCAGACAGGAGACCCCTCGTGACCGACGTCGGGCCGTTCGGGCTGAGCGTGCGGGACCAGGCTCTGGAAGCCGATGTCCAGGCCGGGATGGCGGCTGTCGAGGAAGGCTTGCTCGAGGCCACCAAGAGTGAGGTGCCCTTCATCACGGAGGCCGCCCAGCACCTGGTCCGGGCCGGTGGCAAGCGGTTCCGTCCGCTGCTCGTGATGCTCGCCGCCCAGTTCGGCGACCGGTACGCGCCCGGGATCGTGCCGTCGGCCGTCGTCGTGGAGCTGACCCACCTCGCCACGCTGTACCACGACGACGTGATGGACGAGGCCACCGTGCGGCGCGGGGTGGCGAGCGCGAACGCCCGCTGGGGCAACTCCGTCGCGGTCCTCACCGGGGACTTCCTCTTCGCCCGCGCCTCGCACATCCTGGCCGACCTCGGCCCGGAGGCGGTGCGGGTCCAGGCCGAGGCGTTCGAGCGGCTGGTGACCGGGCAGATCCTGGAGACGGCCGGACCGCAGGACGGCCGCGACCCGGTCGAGCACTACCTCGACGTGCTGGGCGGCAAGACCGGCTCGCTGGTGGCGGTGTCGTGCCGGTTCGGCGCGATGATGTCCGGCGCCGACGACACGGTCGTGGACGTGCTGACCCAGTACGGCGAACGGCTCGGTGTCGCCTTCCAGCTCGCGGACGACGTCCTGGACATCGCCTCCGACTCCCACGAGTCCGGCAAGACGCCCGGCACCGATCTGCGCGAGGGCATCCCCACGCTGCCCGTGCTGCGGCTGCGCGAGCGCGCGGCCCGGCTCGGACTCGCGGACGACATCGCCCTGTGCGAACTGCTGGACTCCGACCTCACCGACGACGACCGGCACGCCGAGGCCCTGCGCCTGCTGCGGGGCCACCCGGCGCTGGAACAGGCCCGGCGGGACACCGTCCGCTACGCCCAGGACGCCCGCTCGGCGCTGGCGCCACTGCCCGAATGCACCGCGAAGACGGCGCTGGTGGAGCTGTCCGACGCGGTGGTGCACCGGGCCGGCTAGCGCATTTCTCCCCCAGGACCCCTACGGGTCGGGGGAGATGCCGCCCCCTCGTGTCATACCGCAGCAGTACGTGGAGTTGATCCCGGGGTCTGACGTATTTCGCCGGCCGATTTGGTCAGATGGTCACCACGGAAAACACCACTCCTCACCAGTTCGGGTGAGAATGGCGGCTCAGGGACGAGTGCGTGCACGACACGGACAGCCGCCGCCGATCACGGAGGTAGGGCACACATGGCACCGTACGCATCCGACGACAGCACGACCGCCGGGGAGGTCGACGAGCAGCGCTCCGGGCGGCGCAAAGCCGCGCGGTACGTCGTCCCGGTCACGGTGATGGGGGTGGCGGCCGCGACGATCGGCCTGGTCCCCGCACTCGCCGACTCCGGTGACCCCGACCTCCCGAAGATCACCGCCCAGCAGCTCATCGAGAAGATCGCCCAGTCGGACGTCCAGCAGCTGTCCGGCACGGTGAAGATCAGCACGGACCTCGGCCTGCCGGACCTCGGCGGGCTGGAGAGCAGCCTGATGTCCGGGGCCGCGGGCCAGGGCGAGGGCGGCTCCTCCGCCGACCCGACGGCCAAGCTCACGGAACTGGCCTCCGGCACGCACACCCTGCGTGTCGCGGCCGACGGCCCGGACAAGCAGAAGCTGTCGCTGCTGGAGAACGCCGCCGAGTACAGCATCGTCCACAACGGCAAGGACGTCTGGGGCTACGACAGCAAGTCGAACGAGGTCTACCACGGCACCGCCTCCGGCAGCCCGGAGCGCGGGAAGGACCAGCAGCCGCCGGCCACGCCGAAGGACTTCGCCGAGGAGGCGCTGAAGGCCACCGACGACACGACCGCCGTGACCGTGGACGGCACCGCCCAGGTCGCCGGCCGGGACGCCTACAAGCTGGTCATCAAGCCGAAGCAGTCCGGCTCGACGGTCGGTGCGGTCACCGTGGCCGTGGACGCGAAGACGGGCATGCCGCTGAAGTTCACGCTGACCCCGGCGAGCGGCGGCGCCGCCGTCGTCGACGCGGGCTTCACCCAGGTCAGCTTCGCCAAGCCGGCCGCGTCGACCTTCGACTTCACCCCGCCCAAGGGCGCGAAGGTCACCGAGGAGAAGGATGCCGCCAAGGACTTCGGCAAGGGCTCCGACAAGCACTTCGGCAAGGACTTCGAGAAGGGCTTCGAGAAGGGCGGGGCGCGTGAGCACGCCCCCAAGGCCGGGGAGGACGCCGGCAAGGGCCTCGACGGCATGAAGACCATCGGCGAGGGCTGGAGCTCCATAGCCACCTTCGACACCGGCGGCGAGGGCATGCCCTCGGGCCAGGCCGGCGGCGAGTTCGGCGGCTTCATCGACTCGCTCGGTGACAAGGTCACCGGCAAGTTCGGCTCGGGCACGGTCTTCTCGACCCGCCTGATCAACGCCCTGGTCACCGACGACGGCAAGGTCTACGTGGGCGCCGTCACCAAGGACGCGCTCGTGAAGGCGGCCGACGCCGGGAAGTAGGTCCCGAACTCCCGCGGGACTCGGAGAGAACGAGGAAGCCGATGGGCGAACCGTCCGCCACGGAGCCGGAGCAGCGGGGCGATCAGACCGGGGACCCGGTCATCGCCACCCGCGCGCTCAGCAAGCGCTACCGCGGCGGACAGCTCGCCGTCGACGGCCTCGACCTGACCGTCCCGGCGGGCAGCGTCTTCGGCTTCCTCGGTCCCAACGGCTCCGGCAAGACCACCACCATCCGCATGCTGATGGGCCTCATCGAGCCCACCTCGGGCACAGCGACGGTGCTCGGGCAGCCCATGCCCCGGGCCACCCGCGCCGTGCTGCCGCACGTCGGCGCCCTCATCGAGGGCCCGGCCCTGTACGGCTTCCTCTCCGGCCGCGACAACCTCATCCGCTACGACTCCGCCGACCCGGCCGCCGATCCGCGCACCCGGAGGGCCCGAGTCGCCGCCGCGCTGGACCGGGTGGGCCTGACGGCCGCCGCGGGCAAGAAGGCCAAGGCGTACTCACTGGGCATGAAACAGCGCCTGGGCCTGGCGGCGGCGCTGCTCCAGCCGCGCCGGCTGCTCGTGCTCGACGAGCCGACCAACGGTCTCGACCCGCAGGGCATGCGCGAGATCCGCACGCTCATACGGGAGCTGGCCTCGGACGGCACCACCGTCTTCCTCTCCTCCCACCTGCTCGACGAGATCGAGCAGGTCTGCACGCACGTGGCCGTGATGACACAGGGCCGCCTCATCACCCAGGGCCCGGTCGCCGAGCTGTCCGCCGGGGCGCGCGGCAGGCTGGTGGTGAGCACGCCGGACCCGGCGGAGGCGGCCCGGGTGCTGAAGGAGCAGGGCGTCGGCGACGTCGTCGTCACGGACGACCGGGTGACCGGCGAACCACCGGAGCGCGACCTCGCCGATGTGAACGCCGCGCTGGTGACGGCAGGTGTGCGGGTCCGCGGCTTCACCGTCGAACGGGCCTCGCTGGAGGACGCGTTCGTGGCGCTGACCGGGGAGGGTTTCGATGTCGCAGGCTGAAGCCGCGAAAGCCGTACGGCCGGTGAGTCCGCTGTGGACCTTCGGGCTGCTGCGCAGCGAGCTCACCACCACCTTCCGGCGCTGGCGCACCCTCGCGCTGCTGGCCGTGCTGGCGGGCGTGCCCGTCCTGGTCGGCATCGCCGTCAAGATGGAGACGAGTGACGGTTCGTCGCCCGGCGGTGGCGGCGGGGGACCGGCGTTCATCTCGCAGATCACGAACAACGGCCTGTTCCTCGTCTTCACCGCGCTGGCCGCCACCCTGCCGTTCTTCCTGCCGATGGCGATCGGCGTCGTCGCGGGCGACGCGATCGCCGGCGAGTCGAACGCCGGCACGCTCCGCTACCTGCTGGTCGCCCCGGCCGGCCGTACCCGCCTGCTGCTCACCAAGTACGCCACCGTCGTCATCTTCTGCCTGGCCGCCACCCTCGTCGTGGCCGTCTCGGCGCTGACGGTCGGCGCGTTGCTGTTCCCGCTCGGCGACTTGACGACCATCTCCGGCACGCAGATCAGCTTCGCCGAGGGTCTGGGCAGAGCCCTGCTGATCGCCCTGGCCGTCGCCGCGTCACTGATCGGCGTCGCGGCGCTCGGACTGTTCGTCTCGACGCTCACGGGCAGCGGCATCGCGGCGATGGCGACCACCGTCGGCCTGCTGATCACGGTCCAGATCCTCGACCAGATCCCGCAACTGCACGCCCTCCAGCCCTACTTCTTCTCGCACTACTGGCTGTCCTTCGCCGACCTCATGCGCGAACCGGTCTACTGGGACGACCTGGCGAAGAACTTCGGCATCCAGGCCCTGTACGCGGCGGTCTTCGGCTCGGCGGCCTGGGCGCGCTTCACGACGAAGGACATCACCGCGTAGCGCCCGGTCCTGACAGCTCAGCCCCGTAGCACTCAGTCCTCGTACACGAACCGGGCCAGGGGCGCCTCCCGCGCGAAGAACGTCTTGGCCCGGGCCAGTGCCTCGGTGTCGTTCCGGACGTCACCGGGCTTGCTGCCGTTGCCGAGCAGTACTCCGCCGAACCGCATCCCCATGTACGCGGCCGAGTTGTTGAGCGTGCCGACCAGCGGGTCGGCCACCTCGGGCTGCGTGTCCGCGAGCGCGGTGACTCCCCACAGGGTGCGACCGGCCAGCGTCGCCTTGAAGTCGAGGCCGGGCGTGCGCAGCCAGCCCGACCAGTAGTCCAGGTAGCGCTTGGTGTGCGCGGAGACCGAGTACCAGTACAGGGGCGAGGCGATCACGATGTCCGTGGCCGCGAGGGTGGCGTCGAGCAGCAGTGCCACGTTGCCCTCGGTCGGGCGGACGTGGTCGCTGTCGTGCCGCAGGTCCTCGAAGTCGGGCACCGGATGCTCGGTGAGGTCGATCCACTGCTGTTCGACGTCCGGGGGCAGTTGCTCGGCGGCCGCGCGGGCCAGCAGCTCGGTGTTGCCGTCGGCACGGGCGCTGCCCAGGACGAAGAGGAAGCGACGGGTCATGAGGGTCCCCCAGAATGTAGGCGCACATCAATTACACGCGCTTGCATCATATGCGTACGCATGTAAATCCGCCAGGGGTGTCCTCAGTTCCCGACGCGCACCTCCGCCTCCCGTGCCACGGCCAGCAGCAGTGCCTCCCGGCCGTGCGGCGCCACCAGCTGCAGACCGGCCGGGCAGCCGTCTCCGCCGAAGCCCGCCGGGAGGCTCAGGGCCGGGTGACCGCTGAGGTTGAACGCCCAGGTGAGAGAGGTGGAGTAGCGGTCGCCCGGGCCGTCGTGGCCGTGCGGCGGGGTGGGCGTGGTCGGCGTCAGCAGCAACTCCGCCTCGGCGAACAGCGCGGCCAGCCGCCGGTCGTTCTCCGCCCGGACGCGGTGGGCTTCGCCCGGATCGGCACCGGGGGTGCGCAGGGCGAGCCAGGCGGGCCCGGGGTCCGTGAGGCGCAACGGCACCCGCGGCCGTACGAGCCGTACGACACCCGCCGCCGCGAGCCGTTCGACCGCCGCCCGGGCGAGTGCGACGGGCTCCGGATCGGGCCCGGCAAAGCCCAGGTCGGACGACCAGACGGCGGTGACGGGGAGCGGCGTGCCGGCCGGCACCCGCTCCTGGGACACCACCCGCCACCAGGCCGCCGCGTCCGACGCCGAGCGGGCGAGGACACCGGGCACGGCGAGCCCCGTACGGTCGGCGGAGGGCAGCCGTCCGGCCGTGGCCTTCAGGCCGGTCACCCCGCACCACGCCGCCGGGATCCGCACCGACCCGGCACCGTCGCTCCCCGTCGCCAGCGGCACCAGCCCGGCCGCCACCGCCACCGCGGCCCCGGCCGACGAGCCGCCCGGCGTACGGTCCGCCCGCCACGGGTTGAGGGTCCGGCCACGGGCGCCGAGCCCCCAGGTCTGCCAGGGCGTTCCCGGCCCGGGTACGGAGGTCGCGCCCACGGCGACACAACCGGCCGCGAGCAGCGGCCCCGCCGCACGCAGCCCGTGCCGCCCCTTCACGGCGATCGGCACCCCGGCCAGCGGCAGCGCTTCCCTCTTTCGGGCGACATCCCCGGCCCGCCGGCCGAGCCGTGCGTCCACCTCGCCCGCCCGCCGCAACGCCTCCTCGCGCCACACCTCGATGAACGCGCACAGCTCGGGATCGGCCCGCTCGATCCGCTCCAGCGCCGCCCCGACCACGTCGACCGCGCGCAGCTCCCGGGCCCGTACGCCCGCCGCGATTTCCCCGGCCGACAGGGACGCCGCCGTCAGTGCGCCGCTCCCGTCAGCCGGACCAGGGCCGAGGTCTCACGCGGCGGGCGCCCCAGCTCGCCCAGCCGCCAGGCCGGCACCCACGGCACCCGGTACACGTCGATGACCGACTCCAGCGACTTGACCCGCTGGGCGAGCGGACGCGGCAGCCGGCCCGGGGCGTCCGCCACGAGGACGACGGCGTCGAGGTCGAGCCCGGGCGGTGCCTGACCGCGCCGGAAGATCTCCACGGCACCGGCGACCGTGTCCAGCCCGGCCGCGTGCGTCCGCGCGACCAGCAGCACCGACGCCGGATCGCCCGGTCCGGGCCAGGCGCGGCCGCTGTCATGACCGCCGTAGACCGCGGCGAGGGTGGAGACGCCCGCACCGCCGTGTGTGCCGACCCAGGAGAAACGCCGTGCCGCGGCATGGGCGTGAGCGGGCTCCGGCGGCCCCGGCTCCTGGCTGGTCACCGGGCCGCGGATCCAGATCTCCGGCCCCTGTCGCATGCCTGTCTGCATGCCCCTCTCCTCCCTCGTACGCCCGATCCTCATGCCAAGCGGAACGATCCATGCCGGGACCTGGAACCCTTGGGACGAGCCTGTGACACCGCGGTGACGTGAGAAACGGGAGCGAGCGGACACACTCGACAGTAGGACGACGCCGAATGAGGGGAAGATGGCTCGACTCAGCCGCGAGAAGAAGCGGGAACAGAAGCAGGCCGCGCACGCGGCGACCCCGGCGGCGCCGATCGACGTCCGTGTCCCCGGGGCCGGAGCGGACCCGACAGGAGCCGTCCTTTCAGGAGCGGTTCCGGCCGGAGGTATCCCGGGAGCCGGCGCGGGGGGTGTCTGCGACGGTGCGTCGGTCGGCGGCGTCCCCGTCTTCGCGGCCCCCGGCGAGGAGATCCAGCAGGCCGTCCTGAACCGCCTTCACCACATCGCCCTGGCCACCGGCCATCCCGTCCTCGCCACGATCCACGACGAGCGCATCGGCTACGTCGTGCCGCTCCAGGTCGACCCGGACGGCTCCAGCCGCTTCACCGCCGAGCCGGTCCGCACGGCCCCGCAGGAGGACGCCGGCGCTGCCACGGGGACGCCGGCGGTGGACGCGGTGACGGAGACGCCCGGGCCGACACCGCCCGCGCCGGAGCGGCAGCACCCGCAGGAGGACAGGGCCACGCACGTCCTGCGCCCCGTACCGGAGCCCGCCCGTGGCACGGCCCAGACGTTCCCGCTGCGGGCGGTTCCCGAGCCGCAGCCGGCCGATCAGCCCCCACCGACGTTCGAGCTGCGAGCCGTACCGGAGGCGCCGCGCCCCGAGCCGGAGGACACCCCGCCCGGCACCGTGGCACCCCCGACCGGCGAGTTCGGGCCGCCTCCGCTCATGGACGTCAGGCCGCTCCCCGTCCCGGGAGCCGCCCCGGCCCCGCACCGCAGGCGGGAACCCGAGCCGATGTCCGAAGCGGAACTGCTCGCGGCCGAAGCGGACGCCAAGCCGACTCCCGCCCGGGGCTTCGACGCCGTCGCGGAGGCCGTGCTCGGCGACGAACCCCTCGGCGCCCCGGGCGACCCCACCGCGCCCGCCCTCCTCGCCGAGCCGGTCGCGCGGATCAACGAGGCCGTCAAGGAGGGCCGGATCGACGCGGCCGCCGGGCTGGCGGACCAGACCGTCGCGGAGGCGTCGGGGACGCTCGGGCCGGAGCACCCCGAGGTGCTCCGGCTGCGTGAACTGACCGCGTACATCTCCTATTTGGCGGGCGATCCGCTCCGGGCCTTCCATCTCTCCCTCGACCTGGCCGGCGCCCGCCGCCGCTCGGGCGACGCGGAGGCCGCCTACGGCAACGTGCAGAGCGCGGCCACCGCCTGGCGCGCCGTGCGCGACCCGGCGGTGGGCCTGGAGCTGGGGCGGGACCTGATCGGCCTGTGGACCGAACTCGCCGCCGAGGACGGCCCCGCCGCCGAGGAGATCGAGCAACTGGAGTCGGCCCGCGCCCGCATGGGCCGCCTGACCGAACGCGCCCGCAACCAGTAGGCGCTGTTACCGCGACAGCTCCCACACCGCGTGCGCGACGGCGTCGCTGTTGCGGTCGAGGGCGGTGTCGTCGATGTTGGCGGTGGTGTCGCAGGAGGAGTGGTAGCAGCGGTCGAAGGCCCGCCCGGCCGTACCGCCCCACTTGGCCGCCTGCGCCGCCGTCTTCGTCCTGCTCGCCCCGGTGAACAGGCCGCCCACCGGCACGCCCGCGCTCTTGAAGGGCGCGTGGTCGGAGCGGCCGTCGCCCTCGGTCTCGATCTCGGTCGGGACGCCGAGGCCGCTGAAGTACTCCTTGAAGGTCTTCTCGATCGCCGGGTCGTCGTCGTAGACGAAGTAGCCGGGGTTCGGCGAGCCGATCATGTCGAAGTTCAGATAGGCGCTGATCCTCGAACGGTCCCCGGTGGCCAGCCGGTTGACGTAGTGGCGGGAGCCGACCAGGCCGACTTCCTCCGCGCCCCACCAGGCGAAGCGCAGGTGCTTGGCGGGCTTGTACTGCGCCCGGGAGACGGCGAGCGCGGTCTCCAGGACGGCGGCCGAGCCGGAGCCGTTGTCGTTGATGCCGGGGCCGGAGGAGACGCTGTCGAGGTGCGAGCCGGCCATCACGACCTGGTTCGCGTCACCGCCGGGCCAGTCGGCGATCAGGTTGTAGCCGGTGCGGCCGGAGGCGGTGAACTGCTGGACCGTGGTGGTGTACCCGGCCGCGTCCAGCTTCGCCTTGATGTGGTCGACCGAGGCCTTGTAGCCGGGCCGGCCGTGCGCGCGGTTGCCGCCGTTGGCGGTGGCTATGGACTGCAGCTGGGACAGGTGGGCCTTGACGCCCGCCAGGGGTATGTCGGGCGCGGCGGCCGGTCTCGGGGGAGTCGACGCGGCGTCCGCCACGGCGCCGCCGGTCAGGAGCATGGCGGTCGCCACGACACCCGACGCCACGGCACGCGCGGAAACGGAGAGCTTCATGTGGGGGCTCCGGATTTCATGGGGAAGCCCGTGGGGTGTCCACGGGCGGCCCACAGTGAATGGGGTGCCTGGATGGTGAAGCTGGTATTGACTCTCCGTCAAGGGACGTATCAGGCCAGGGTGTTGTGAGACATCGGCCCGCACGGGAAGGTCACTGCACGCAGAACTCGTTCCCCTCCGGATCCGCCATCACGACCCACTCACCGCCCTGCTCCGCCACCCGCCGCAGCACCCGCGCACCGAGCCCCTCCAGCCGCGCGACCTCCTCCTCGCGCCGCCCCTCGCCCGGGTGCAGATCGAGGTGGAGCCGGTTCTTGACCGTCTTGGCCTCCGGAACCCGCTGGAACAGCAGCCGCCGCCCCAGCCCCGTCCCGCTCTCCTCCTCGAACGGGTCCTCGGGGTGCCGTACGGCGATCAGGTCCCGGAAGGCACGGCGGCCGTGGAACTCGACCGTGGCCTCTTCGGGCAGGGCGCCGAAGCCGAGCAGCTTCTCGATCAGGGCGCTGTTGTCCTCGGCCTCGTACCTCAGGGCGGCGGCCCAGAAGTCGGCCTGCGCGTGCGGATCGTTCGCGTCGATGACGATCTTCCAGTGCAGGGGGGCGGGTGATGCCGGGGTCTGTGTCATGTAACCAGTTATACTGGTTACATGAGTGGGCGCGCAGGGGAAACGCCGGACCGGACACCCGAAATGACACTGGTCTCGCACCAGGGGAAGGCCTACCGCTTCGACCCCGGCGCCCTGTGCCTGGAGCTGCTGACGACAGGCGGCCCCGGTCGGTTCGCCCGCTACGAGGTGCTGCGCGAGCCCGCCGATCTCGTCGCCTGGACCGCACGCAGCCGCCTCCCGGACGGCCTGGACATCACCGTCACCGAGGGCGAGCTGGAACGTGTCCGCGCCCTGCGCGACGCCTTGTTCCCGCTCGCCGCCGACCGCGCCCACGGCCGCCCGCTGCGGGCCGCCCACCTGGACGTCGTCAACGCCGCCGCGGCCGGGCCCCCGCTCGTCGCCCGCATCGAGCCGGACGGCACCCGCGCCTGGGCCCCGGACGCCACCGGAGCCCAGTTGCTCTCCACGGTCGCCCGGGACGCGATCGACCTGTTCACCGGTCCCTACGCGCACCGCGTCCGCGAGTGCGGCGCCCACGACTGCTACCTGCTCTTCGTCGACACCTCCCGCCCGGGCCGCCGCCGCTGGTGCGCGATGGAGCACTGCGGCAACCGTGAGAAGGCTCGGGCCCACCGGTCCCGGGCCCTGCCTAGGAAGCCGTAGCCTCCGCCTCGCGGGCGTCGTACGCGCTGCGGGCCGCCGCGATCTCGTCCTGGTGCCGCTCCGTCCAGGTCACCAGGGACTGGATGGTGGTGTGCAGAGTCCTGCCGAGGGAGGTCAGTTCGTACTCGACCCGCGGCGGCACCACCGGGTGCACCGTCCGCTTCACCAGGCCGTCCCGCTCCAGCGACCGCAGGGTCACCGTCAGCATCCGCTGGCTGACCCCGTCGATCTCCCGACGTAGCTCGGTGAAGCGCAGCCGTCGGTTCTCCAGCAGCGCGATGACGAGCAGCGACCACTTGTCGGCGATCCGGTCGAGGATCTGCCGGACCTGGCAGTCCTCGCGGGTGTCCCACTGGAAGGGGTCGGCGTCGCCGTGGTCCACGGTGCTCTCGCAGTTACTCGGTGACTTCGAAGTGCCTACTTCCATGTCTGTCGATACTGCCGCAGGGTGGTCGTGGTTACAAGAGGGAACCGACCCTCGCTTGCGTAACCGACTTCCACCAGAGGAGTGTTGACTCATGGGCACGCGTGCCTGGGCGTTGCTGCTCGTCCTGTGCGGGACGATCTTCCTTGAGGGCGCCGACGTCGCGATGATGGCGGTGGCGATCCCGGCCATCCGCTCCGATCTGGGCCTTGCCACCGGCACGGCGGCCTGGGTGCTGAGTGCCTACGTGCTCGGTTACGCCGGCTTCACCCTCCTCGGCGGCAGGGCCGCCGACCTGCTCGGCCGGCGGCGGATGTTCCTGCTCTGGCTGACCGTCTTCCTCGCCTTCTCCGGACTCGGTGGCCTCGCGACGGACGGCTGGATGCTGATCGTCGCCCGGTTCGTCACCGGCGTCGCCGCCGCGTTCATGACCCCGGCCGCGCTCTCCCTGATCACCACGTCCTACGAGGAGGGGCCGAAGCGCAACAAGGCCCTGCTGGTCTTCGCCGGGACCGGCGCGGCCGGCTTCTCCCTCGGCCTGGTCATCGGCGGCCTGCTCACCGAGCTCGGCTGGCGCTGGGTGTTCTTCGCGCCCGTACTGCTGACCGCCGCCCTGCTCGTCGCGGCCGTGCGCCTGGTGCCCCGGCGGGACGCCCCACCCGTGCGGGGGCGCACCTTCGACCTGCCCGGCGCGATCACCGCCGCCGGCGCCATGCTGCTGGCCGCCTACACCGTCGTACGCCTGGAACACGGCCTGCACGACTGGCCGCTCACCCTGGTCTCGGGGCTCGCGGCTCTGCTCGTGGCCGGTGCCTTCGTCGCGCTCGAACGTCGCTGCCCGGATCCGCTCGTCCGCCTCGGGATCCTGCGCCAGGGCCCGGTCGTGCGCGCCGACCTGGGGGCGTTGCTCTTCCTCGGTGCCTTCTTCGGCTTCCAGTTCGTCGTCACGCTCTACCTCCAGGAACTGCGCGGCTGGTCGTCCCTCCAGACCGCCGTCGCCCTGATCGTCATGGGTGTCGACGCGGTCCTCGCACCGACGCTCACCCCGAGACTGGTCGCCCGCTTCGGCAACGCACGGGTGATCGTCGGCGGATTCCTCCTGGCGGTGGCCGCCTACGCCCTGTTCCTGCCGGTGGGCATGGACTGGTCCTACGCGATGATGTTCCCGACGCTGCTGCTGTCCGGCCTCGCCTTCGCCCTGGCCTACGGGCCGCTGACGATCGCGGCCACGGACGGGGTCACCGGGTCGGAGCAGGGCCTGGCCGGTGGGCTGCTGACCACCGCCACCCAGTTCGGCTCCGCCATCGGCATCTCGGCGGTGACCGCGGTCTACGGCCTGGCGTCCACCGGGTCCGGCCCCGAGGCCACGCTGTCGGCGTTCCGGGCGGCGCTGATCGTGCCGCTGGTCCTGGTGGTGCTGGGCGCGCTGATCTCGCTGGTCAGCGTGCGGGAGGCCCGGCGGGCGGCGCGCAGGGCCTCCCAGGTGAGCAGCGCCAGCGCCAGCCACACCAGCGCGAACCCGGCCCAGCGCTCCGGCGGCATCTCCTCGCCGAAGTAGAAGACGCCCAGCAGGAACTGGAAGACCGGCGTCAGGTACTGCAACAGGCCGATCGTGGACAGGGGCACGCGGATGGCGGCCGCGCCGAAGCAGACCAGGGGCAGCGCGGTGACGATGCCGGCCGAGGCGAGCAGCGCCGCGTGCCCCGCGCCCTCGGCGGCGAAGGTGGACTCGCCCCGCGCGCTCAGCCACACCAGGAAGCCGAGCGCGGGCAGGAACTGCACCACGGTCTCGGCGGCCAGCGACTCCACGCCGCCGAGGTTCAGCTTCTTCTTCACCAGCCCGTACGTGGCGAAGGAGAAGGCGAGGCCGAGGGAGATCCATGGGGGCCGGCCGAAGCCGACGGTCAGCACGACGACCGCCGCGGCGCCGGTCCCGACCGCCAGCCACTGCACCGGCCGCAGCCGCTCCTTCAGCAGCAGCACACCCATGGCGATGGTGACCAGCGGGTTGATGAAGTACCCGAGCGAGGCCTCGACGACGTGCCCGGAGTTCACGGACCAGATGTACAGGCCCCAGTTGAGGGTGATGAACGTCGCGGCGACCGCGACGAGGCCCAGCCTGCGCGGCTGCCGCAGCAGCTCTCCGGCCCAGGCCCAGCGGCGCAGCACGAGCAGGGCGGCGCCCACGAAGACCAGCGACCACACCATCCGGTGGGCCAGGATCTCCATCGCCCCGGCGGGCTTCAGCAGGGGCCAGAACAGCGGAACGAGCCCCCACATGCCGTAGGCCGCGAAGCCGTTCAGCAGTCCAATGTGCCGCTCACCCCTCGGCTTGCCGCTCACGGGCCCCTCCTCCGTACGTGTGTTCCGCGTCCACGACGGTAACGCCGAGCGCCCCCGGCTGTCATGCCCGTATCGGTATACGGTCATGACAGCCGGGGGTGGGGCGGCTCAAGGGGGTGTCCGCGAAGTCCCGTCGTCCGCCCGGAGGGCGGGCCGCGCGGCGTCCGGTGCGTGCTCTCGGCGTGCCGGGCGGACGCCCGCCGCGTACTGGTTGTACGCGGGTGTTCGGCCGGTGCGGCGAGAGTGCGTGCCGGGCGTCGCGGGGCAGGCGGGACTTCGCGGACACCCCCTAGGGCCCGCCGGGGGAGTTCAGCCCTTGAGCGCCGCGGTGATGGCCTCGGAGAACGGGGTGGTCGGGCGGCCGGTCAGTCGGGACAGGTCGCCGGTGGAGACGACCAGCTCGCCCTTCTCGATGGAGGCGTCCACGCCCGCGAGCGTCTGCGCCAGCGGCTCGGGCAGGCCGG
This sequence comes from Streptomyces sp. NPDC016851, assembly GCF_055562795.1. Lineage (NCBI taxonomy): Bacteria > Bacillati > Actinomycetota > Actinomycetes > Kitasatosporales > Streptomycetaceae > Streptomyces > Streptomyces sp. NPDC016851. Next base: position 307,295 of record NZ_JBVHEP010000003.1, on the reverse strand, counting down.
CGCCGGTCAGGATCCCGGTGAGCACGTCGGTCGAGACCGCGTTGTAGGTGATCTCCTTGCCGGTCTGACGGCTCAGCTCGGCCGCGTACTCGGCGAAGCTCCACGCGGTGTCGCCGCCCAGCTCGTACGTCTTGTTCTCGTGCCCCTCGCCGGTCAGCACGGCGACGGCGGCAGCGGCGTAGTCGGCGCGGGCGGCGGAGGAGACCTTGCCCTCACCGGCGGCGGCCACGACCGCGTTGTGCTCCAGCACCGGGGCGAGGTTCTCGGTGTAGTTCTCGTGGTACCAGCCGTTGCGCAGCAGCGCGTAAGGCACGCCGGAGTCCAGGAGCAGCTCCTCGGTGCCGCGGTGGTCGTCGGCGAGCGCGGCGGTCAGCGTGCCCGGGGCGCTGGTGTAGGCGAGCAGGGCGACACCGGCCGCCTTGGCGGCGTCGATGACGACCTTGTGCTGCTGCACGCGGCCCTTGTCGAACTCGTTGCCGGAGACCAGCAGCACCTTGTCACCGGCGGAGAACAGCCCGTCGAAGGATGCGGGCGCGTTGTAGTCGGCCAGCGCGATCTTCACACCGCGCTCCGCGAAATCGGCGGCCTTCTCCGCGTTGCGGACGACCGCGGTGATCTGCTCGGCGGGGACCTTCTCCAGCAGCTGCTCCACGACGTGACGGCCGAGGCTTCCGGTGGCTCCGGTGACGATGATGCTCATGAGGGCGACTCTCCTTGTGGGGTGCGATGGCACTAACCCTACGAGAGGCGCTAACTCTTGGAAAGTACCCACTTTGAAGTAAGGTACTGGCATGACAGTAAGTAGCGGCGACGCCGAGGCCCTGTGCCCGTACCGGCTGGTGCTGGAGCACGTCACCAGCCGCTGGGGCGTGCTCGTGCTGATCGAGCTCCTGAACCGCCCGCACCGGTTCAGCGAGCTGCGCAGGGCGATCAACGGCTACGGGGGCCGGGGCGTCAGCGAGAAGATGCTCACGCAGACGCTCCAGACCCTGGAGCGCGACGGCCTGGTCCATCGCGACGCCAAGCCCGTGATCCCGCCCCGCGTCGACTACTCCCTCACCGACCTCGGCCGCGAGGCCGCCGAGCAGGTGCGCGCCCTCACCCGGTGGACGCACCGGCGCATGGACGACGTGGACAAGGCACGCCGGGCATACGACGAGGCCCGGGCCGCGTCCTGAGACGGTCCCGGGCCTCGGTCTCCGAGGGGCATGCTCAGCCGACGACCGTCCAGGTGTCGCCGCCCGCCAGCAGCGCGCCCAGGTCGCCCTTGCCGTGCTGCTCGATCGCCGTGTCGAGCTGGTCGGCCATCTGCGTGTCGTAGACGGGCCGGTCGACGGAGCGCAGGACCCCGATCGGCGTGTGGTGCAGGGTGTCCGGGTCGGCGAGCCGGGACAGCGCGAACGCCGTGGTCGGGGACTCGGCGTGCGCGTCGTGGACGAGCACCTGGTCCTCGTTGTCCGGCGTCACCGCCACCACCTTCAGATCACCCGTCACCGGGTCCCGGACGACACCCTTGGCCAGGTCGCTGCCGAAGCGGATCGGCTTGCCGTGCTCCAGCCGGATCACGGCCTCCTCGGCCTGCTGCTTGTCCTTCAGGGCGTCGAAGGCGCCGTCGTTGAAGATGTTGCAGTTCTGGTAGATCTCGATCAGGGCCGTGCCCTGGTGGGCGGAGGCCTGGCGCAGCACCTCCGTCAGGTGCTTGCGGTCGGAGTCGACCGTCCGCGCCACGAACGACGCCTCCGCGCCGATCGCCAGCGACACCGGGTTGAAGGGCGCGTCCAGTGACCCCATCGGCGTCGACTTGGTGATCTTGCCGACCTCGGAGGTCGGCGAGTACTGGCCCTTGGTCAGACCGTAGATCCGGTTGTTGAACAGCAGGATCTTGAGGTTGACGTTGCGGCGCAACGCGTGGATCAGGTGGTTGCCGCCGATGGACAGCGCGTCACCGTCACCCGTGACGACCCACACCGACAGGTCGCGGCGGGAGCTCGCCAGACCCGTGGCGATGGCCGGGGCGCGGCCGTGGATGGAGTGCATCCCGTAGGTGTTCATGTAGTACGGGAAACGGGAGGAGCAGCCGATGCCCGAGACGAAGACGATGTTCTCCTTCGCCAGCCCCAGCTCGGGCATGAAGCCCTGCACCGCGGCGAGGATGGCGTAGTCGCCGCAGCCAGGGCACCAGCGCACTTCCTGATCGGACTTGAAGTCCTTCATCGACTGCCTGCCCTCGGCCTTGGGGACGAGGGAAAGCGCTTCGATGGTGCCCGTGCCTTGCGTGGACGTCTCAGCCATCGATGGCCTCCTTCAGAGCCGCGGCGAGCTGCTCCGCCTTGAACGGCATACCGTTGACCTGGTTGTACGAGTGGGCGTCCACCAGGTACTTCGCCCGGATGAGCGTGGCGAGCTGCCCGAGGTTCATCTCGGGGATCACCACCTTGTCGTAACGCCCGAGGACCGTGCCGAGGTTCTCCGGGAAGGGGTTCAGGTGGCGCAGATGCGCCTGCGCGATCGACTCCCCGGCCCGGCGCAGCCGCCGCACCGCGGCCGTGATCGGCCCGTACGTCGAGCCCCAGCCGAGGACCAGGGTCCGGGCGCCGTCCGGGTCGTCCACCTCGACGTCCGGGACGTCGATGCCGTCCACCTTCGCCTGCCGGGTGCGCACCATGAAGTCGTGGTTGGCCGGGGCGTAGGAGATGTTGCCCGTGCCGTCCTCCTTCTCGATGCCGCCGATCCGGTGCTCCAGACCCGGCGTGCCCGGGATCGCCCACGGTCGCGCCAGTGTCTGCGGGTCGCGCTTGTACGGCCAGAACACCTCGGTGCCGTCGTCGAGCGTGTGGTTCGGCCCCTGCGCGAACTGCACCCGCAGGTCCGGCAGCTCCTCCAGGTCCGGGATGCGCCACGGCTCGGAGCCGTTGGCCAGATAACCGTCGGAGAGGAGGAACACCGGCGTGCGGTACGTCAGCGCGATCCGGGCGGCCTCCAGCGCGGCGTCGAAGCAGTCCGCCGGCGTACGGGGCGCGACCACCGGGACCGGGGCCTCGCCGTTGCGCCCGAACATCGCCTGGAGCAGGTCCGCCTGCTCGGTCTTGGTGGGCAGACCGGTCGACGGGCCACCGCGCTGGATGTCCACGATCAGCAGCGGCAGCTCCAGCGAGACGGCCAGACCGATCGTCTCCGACTTCAGCGCCACACCCGGGCCGCTCGTCGTCGTCACGGCCAGCGAACCGCCGAAGGCCGCGCCCAGCGCCGCCCCGATACCGGCGATCTCGTCCTCGGCCTGGAAGGTCCGCACCCCGAAGTTCTTGTGCTTGCTCAGCTCGTGCAGGATGTCCGACGCCGGCGTGATCGGGTACGACCCCAGGTACAGCGGCAGATCCGCCTGCCGGCTCGCGGCGATCAGGCCGTACGACAGGGCGAGGTTGCCCGAGATGTTGCGGTAGATGCCCGGCGGGAACGCCGTGGCCGCCGGGGCGACCTCGTAGGAGACGGCGAAGTCCTCGGTGGTCTCGCCGAAGTTCCAGCCCGCACGGAACGCGGCGATGTTGGCCGCCGCGATGTCGGGCTTCTTCGCGAACTTCGACTTGAGGAATTTCTCCGTGCCCTCGGTGGGCCGGTGATACATCCAGCTCAGCAGGCCCAGCGCGAACATGTTCTTGCTGCGCTCGGCCTCCTTGCGGCTGAGGTCGAACTCCTTCAGCGCCTCCACGGTGAGCGTGGTCAGCGGCACGGGGTGGACGTGGTAGCCGTCCAGCGACCCGTCCTCCAGCGGACTGGTGTCGTAGCCGACCTTCTGCATGGCCCGCTTGGTGAACTCGTCCGTGTTGACGATCACCTCGGCACCGCGCGGCAGGTCGCCGATGTTCGCCTTCAGCGCGGCCGGGTTCATCGCCACCAGCACGTTCGGCGCGTCACCGGGCGTGAGGATGTCGTGGTCGGCGAAGTGCAGCTGGAAGGACGACACACCCGGCAGGGTCCCGGCGGGCGCCCTGATCTCGGCCGGGAAGTTCGGCAGCGTCGACAGGTCGTTGCCGAACGACGCGGTCTCCGAGGTGAAACGGTCACCGGTGAGCTGCATGCCGTCACCCGAGTCCCCCGCGAACCTGATGATCACCCGGTCGAGGCGGCGAACGTCCTTCGTGCCCGCCGCTTTGCGCTGCTCTCCTACGACAGTTTCGTCGGCCTGCTCCGCTGGGCTACTGACCTGGCTGGTCACTGAACTGGACCTCCCTCGAGGCGGCTGTCCGGGAAGGCCTTCCCCAGGCGTTCCCAGGATCAACACTACGACCGTAAGGGTCGCCTTCTTCGGGTCATTCGCATGTTGGACACGACTTTGAGACGATCGACCGCCCTGACCTGCATGTCGGGAGTTTCATGAATTGAGGTATGTCAGCACGGCCAGCACCCGGCGGTGGTCCCCCTCGCTCTGGGAGAGCCCCAGCTTCAGGAAGATGTTGCTGACGTGCTTCTCGACCGCTCCGTCGCTGACCACGAGCTGCCGGGCGATGGCCGAATTCGTCCGGCCCTCGGCCATCAGCCCCAGCACTTCCCGCTCCCGCGGGGTCAGCCCCGCCAGCACGTGCTGCTTACGGCTGCGGCCCAGCAACTGCGCGACGACCTCCGGGTCGAGGGCCGTACCGCCCTCGGCCACCCGCACCACCGCGTCCACGAACTCCCGCACCTCGGCCACCCGGTCCTTCAGCAGGTAGCCGACGCCCCGGCTGGATCCCGCGAGCAGCTCCGTGGCGTAGCGCTCCTCCACGTACTGCGACAGCACCAGCACGCCGAGCCCCGGGTGCGCCTTGCGCAACTGCACCGCCGCCCGCACGCCCTCGTCGGTGTGCGTCGGCGGCATCCGCACATCGGCGACCACGACGTCCGGCAGCTCGCCCTGCGCGTCCAGCTCCGTGATGGTCTTGATCAGCGCCACGCCGTCACCGACCCCGGCGACCACCTCGTGCCCCCGGTCGGTCAGCAGCCGGGTCAGGCCCTCCCTGAGCAGCACTGAATCCTCGGCGATGACCACCCGCACCCTGTCCTCCACGATGTTCGGCCCCCCACACCCCGACGCCGCCCGTCCGCAGCCCACAACGGCTCCGCGCCCACCCGTGCGACGGGTCCAGCATTTCAGGAACGGGCGCCGGATGGGGGTGGACCGGCTCGTTGTCCGACCGATCCGACCGGTTGGGGGGTGGTGGGGGAGCCGGTAGGGGGTGGTGGGGGAGCCGGTAGGGGGTGGCGGGAGAGCCGAAGGTCACCTCACGTGCGCGCCCCGCCACGGCAACTCCGCGGTCACCCGGGTCGGCCCGCCCGCCGGCGAGTCCACCACCAGGATCCCGTCCACCGCGTCGAGCCGCTCCGCCAGTCCCGCGAGACCGGAGCCCTGGGAGACATCGGCCCCGCCGACGCCGTTGTCCACGACCTGGAGCATCAGCCGGTCCTCCGTCCGCCACACCTCGACGCCCGCCCAGGTCGCCCGCGCGTGCTTGCTGACGTTCTGGAGCAGCTCCGACACCGTGAAGTAGGCGATCCCCTCGATCGCCGGCGCCGGCCGCTCCGCCAGGTCGACCTCGACCTGCACCGGCACCGTGCAGCGCGAGGAGACCGCGGACAGGGCCGCGTCCAGACCGCGGTCGGTCAGCACCGCCGGGTGGATGCCCCGGGCCAGGTCCCGCAGCTCCTGGAGCGCCGTCTTCACCTCTCCGTGCGCCTCGTCCACCATCCGCGCGGCCGTCTCCGGGTCCTCGTGGAGCTTCTCCTTCGCCATCCCCAGATCCATGGCCAGCGCCACCAGCCGGGCCTGCGCCCCGTCGTGCAGGTCCCGCTCGATGCGCCGCAGGTCCGCCGCCGCCGTGTCGACCACGACCCCCCGGTCCGACTCCAGCTCCACCACCCGTGAGGCCAGCCGCGACGGCCCGAGCAGCCCGTACACCAGCAGCCGGTCCACCATCGTCAGCGCCCGCACGATCCACGGCGTGGTGATCGTCAGCGCCAGACCCACCAGCGCGGTCACCGTGATCTCGAAGGGGTTGTCCAGATAGATCCGGTGCGTCCCGTCGCCGTACAGCTGGATCCCGTCCTGCCCGGCGTACATCGGGAACACCCAGAACCACAGCGGGTACGTCAGCAGGGCCCAGCCCAGCACCCAGAGGTTCACGGCGACGACGAACGAGAACACCGCCCACGGCAGGTGCAGCACCGCGTACAGCAGCGCCCGCCACGAGGAGCCGCTCTTGAGGACGGCCCCCATCCACGCCATCGCGCCCGGCTTCTTGATCCGCAGCGGCTCCGGGCCGGCCACGTCCAGGTCCAGCAGCGCCCGCGCCCGCCCCCGCTCCAGCGCTCCGAGGCCACGGCACCCCGCGAGCCCCGCCGCGAGCACCGGTATGCCGAGGAACGTCACCAGCAGTCCCGCCCCCAGCGACACCATCGTGACCGCGTAGGTGAACAGCAGGATGCTGATCGGCAGGCTCAGCAGCACATATCCGAGCTCCCGCCAGGTGCGGCCCTCGACCGGCGCCCGCAGCGCGGCCGGCAGACGGTGCCGCCGCTCGGTGCTCCCGGGGAACCCGGGCCTGCCGTCGAGCCCGTATCCCTGTCCGTACTCCGTGGCCATCGGCGTCGTCCTTCTCCCTCGTCCTGCGGCTGTCTTCCCGTACCTCCACCCTGCTCCGCCGCAGGTCGGCGGACCATGGAGTCCGTCGGCGTCTTGGACGGGGGGTTTTCCCTACCTCCGGGCGCCGCTCAGGGAGTGCCGGAGCCGGAGTCGTCCGTGCGGTCGCGCCAGGGCAGTTCCGCCGTGACCGTCGTCGGGCCGCCCTCGGGGGACTCCAGGACGAACAGGCCGTCGACGGCGTCCAGCCGCTCGGCCAGGCCCCGCATCCCCGTACCGCCGTCGAGGCTCGCGCCCCCGCGGCCGTCGTCCCACACCTGGATGAGCAGCCGGTCGTCCGTCCGCCACACATCCACCGACGCCGCCTTCGCCGCGCTGTGCTTGCTGACGTTCTGCAGCAGCTCCGAGACGGTGAAGTAGGCGATGCCCTCGATGGCCGCGGCCGGCCGCGTCGGCAGGTCGACCGTCACCTTGACCGGAACCGTGCAGCGCGAGGAGACCGCGGACAGGGCCGCGTCCAGGCCGCGGTCGGTCAGGACCGCCGGATGGATGCCGCGGGCCAGGTCGCGCAGCTCCTGCAGCGCCAGCTTCACCTCGCCGTGCGCCTCCTCGACCATCGCCGCCGCCGCGTCGGGGTCCTCCAGCACCTTCTCCTTGGCCAGGCCCAGCCCCATCGCCAGGTTGACCAGCCGGGCCTGCGCCCCGTCGTGCAGGTCCCGTTCGATGCGCCGCAGGTCCGCGGCGGCCGTGTCGACCACGACGCCCCGGTCCGACTCCAGCTCGGCGATGCGCCGCTCCAGCTCGTCGGAGGGCGACAGCAGCCCGCGCACCATGGCCCGGTCGGCGTTGGTCAGGCCCCGCGCGATGAACGGCAGCACCGGCCACAGCACGAACAGCGAGGTCAGCGTGATGGTGAAGGTGAGGACACCCCAGGGCAGCCGTATGAACTCGTACAGCACCGTGCGCCAGCCCACCGGGTCCTTCAGCGACATCCACAGCTTCTGGAGGAAGCCGCCCCGGCCGCGCAGCGGCAGCCGGCTCGGCTCGTCCACCCGCACCCCGAGCAGCGCCCTGGCCCTCGCCCGCTCCATCCGCCCCAGCAGCCGCGCGCCGCCGAGCGCTGCCGCGAGCAGCGGGAGCCCGATCACCGTGACCGTCAGCCCGAGGCTGGTGAACAGCGCCGTCACGACATAGGTGAAGCCGACCAGCGCCACCGGAAGGTTCGCCAGGAGATGCACGATCTCCTTCCAGGTGTGCCGGTCGTAGGCGAGACGGGGCGGCGGCGGGCGGTCGTCCGGCCCGGCCGCCGTCGGGGCCGCGCTGGTGCCCAAGGGCGGGATGCGTTCGGTCATATGCGTTAGCGTGCCCGGCGGCGGGCACCCGCGCCATGAGGCAGACCGCCAGGAACCGCTGGGGTAAACCCCACCCCCGCATGCCAGGGCGTGACGGGCTGCTTACCCTGCCTTTATCAGGGCCTAGACTCCCGTGCGTACAGATCGTCGAACGGCGGCGTCCGTTGTTCGTCGAACGGCGGCGTCCGTTGTTCCCGGCCGTGCCCCGGAGCCGCGGAACCGTCGCAGGATCCAGTCCGAGTTTCAGGGAGCGAGGGACGGACGTGCCGGAACCGACCGTCGTCACCACGACCGTCGTCGCGGCGGACTACTTCCAGTCCTATTCGGTCGTCGGGCTGCTCGCCGTCGTCGGCGTGCTGTTCGTCGCCGTCGCCTTCGGGGCCGGCCGCCTGCTGCGGCCCGTGGTCCCCACACCCGAGAAACTCCTGACGTACGAGTGCGGCGTCGACCCCGTCGGCGAGGGCTGGGCCCACACCCAGGTCCGTTACTACGTCTACGCGTTCCTGTACGTGATCTTCGCCGTCGACTCGATCTTCCTGTTCCCCTGGGCGACCGTCTTCGCAGCCCCCGGCTACGGCGCGACGACCCTGGTGGAGATGTTCATCTTCCTCGGCTTCCTGGCCGTGGGCCTGCTCTACGCATACAAGAAGGGCGTCCTGGCATGGACGTGACCCCCGCCGGCACCGAGCCCGAGCCCGTGCTGCTTCCCGAGCCGAAGCGGCTCGGCGCCCTGGCGCGTCTCGCACCCGAGCCGATGAAGGTGATCCTCAACTGGGGCCGCCGCTACTCGCTCTGGGTCTTCAACTTCGGCCTCGCCTGCTGCGCGATCGAGTTCATCGCGGCGTCGATGGCCCGCCACGACTTCATCCGGCTCGGCGTCATCCCCTTCGCGCCGGGGCCGCGCCAGGCCGACCTGATGGTCGTCTCCGGCACGGTCACGGACAAAATGGCGCCGGCGGTGAAGCGCCTCTACGAGCAGATGCCGGAACCCAAGTACGTCATCTCCTTCGGCGCGTGCAGCAACTGCGGCGGCCCCTACTGGGACTCGTACTCCGTCACCAAGGGCGTCGACCAGATCATCCCCGTCGACGTCTACGTCCCCGGCTGCCCGCCCCGGCCCGAGGCGCTGCTCCAGGGCATCCTCAAGCTCCAGGAGAAGATCGCCCGCGAGTCGCTGGGGGAGCGGTACGGCAGCGGCGCCGCCCGTCCTTCGGCAGCGGCGCTGCAGAGCGGTCTGGTGCAGCCGCCGGCCCCCGCCCCGGGCTCCGCCCCGGCCTCCGATTCGACGCCGGGGGAGGGACGATGACCGCGGTCGGCTGGCTCCCCGCCGACGCTGAGGAACTCTTCGGCACGGACGTCACGGCCGAGGAGTCGTACGAGGTCCTGACGGTCGACGTACCGCCGACGAGCTGGATCTCCGCCCTGGAGACCGCACGCGACCGCCTGACCTGCACGTACTTCGACTGGCTGAGCGCGGTCGACGAACCGGGCACGGGCTTTCGCGTGACGGCCCACGTCGCGGCGCTGTCCCCGCTCCGCCGCCTCCTCCTGCGTACGACGGTCCCGCACGAGGCCTCCACACTGCCCTCGGCGGTCGGGGTCTACGCGGGCGCCGCCTGGCACGAACGCGAGACGCACGAGATGTTCGGCATCACCTTCGAAGGCCACCCGGCGCTGGACCACCTGCTCCTGCCCGAGAACTTCGAAGGCCACCCCCTGCGCAAGGACTTCGTCCTGGCCGCCCGCGTCGCCAAGGCCTGGCCCGGCGCGAAGGAGCCCGGCGAGTCGGAACACGGCGGCCCCAAGCGCCGCCAGATGCTTCCGCCCGGCGTCCCCGACCCGAACGAGTGGGGCCCCCTGAAGGGCCAGCTCCCCCCGGCCCCGGCCCGCGGCGCCGGCCGCGCGGCAGCCGACCGCCCGGCCCGAGGAACCGCCCGCCCGGCAGGCGAACGCCCGGTACGGCGAACCCGCTCGGCGGGGGAGGGCTCGGCCAGTCAGGCTGCTGCCGGTGACGCGGCGACTCCGCCTGCGGCTGCCCCGCCTTCGGAGCGACCGCGCCGTAGCCGCTCGGCGGCGGAGGGTTCGGCCAGTCAGGCTGCCGCCGGTGATGCGGCGACTTCGTCTGCGGCCCCGCGCCGTGCGCGGTCGGCGGGGGAGGGGTCGGCGAGCCAGGCCGCGCCCGGGGAGTCGACTGCTTCGGCTTCGGCTTCGGCGGAACCGCGTCGTAGCCGCTCGGCGGCGGAGGGTTCGGCGAGCCAGACGTCCAAGGGTCCCGAAGGCACGAGCTCCGGTTCGGGAGACACGACCTCCGGTCCCGAAGGCACGAGCTCCGGTCCCGAAGCCACTGCCTCGGGCCTCGAATCCACAACCTCCGGTTCCGCATCTCGGGCGGCCGAAGCCGGACCAGCGGCGACCGCGGCCGGCTCTCCACCACCGGCCACCGAGCCGGAGTCGTCGGACGCCGGGCCCGGAACGCCGGGCGCCTCGGCGGAGCCGCGCCGGGCGCGAAGCGCGAGTGACGGCTCGGCGTCGCAGCAGGCCGCGTCCGACACCGGCGACAGCCGGCCGGGCAGGGCTGCCCGGCCCCCGCGCAGCTCGGACGCTCCCTGGCACCACGCCCGCCCGGCCTTCGAGGAGCCGGCTCCCGAACCGTCCCCCGAGGCCGGCGCGCTGCCGACTCCCGAGCCGTCGGACCCGAAGAGCCCGAACACGGCCTCGGAGTCACCGGACACCCCCGAGCCCGCTGCCGGCCCTGAGCCCTCTGGCACCCCTGAACCCTCGGACACCGCCGAACCCTCGGACACCGCCGAACCCTCAGAACCGGCGGACAACCCGCAGCCCACCGACAACCCCGATGACCCCTCAGGAGGCCCGCGGTGAACGACGCGCTCGACGTCACCCTGCGACTCCTGATCGTCTTCGTCGTCTTCCTCACCTTCCCCTTGATCATCGGCCAGACCGAACACAAGGTCATGGCCCACATGCAGGGCCGCCTCGGCCCCATGTACGCCGGCGGCTTCCACGGCTGGGCCCAGCTGATCGCCGACGGCGTGAAGTTCGCGCAGAAGGAGGACGTCGTCCCCGCGGGCGCGGACCGCCGTATCTTCCAACTGGCGCCCGCCGTCGCCCTCCTGCCGTACCTCCTCGTCCTGCTCGCCATCCCCATCGGCCCGGACGAGGGAGCCGTCGGCCAGGTCATCGACGCCGGTGTCTTCTTCGTCCTGGCCGTCATGGGCGTCGGCGTCCTCGGCTCGCTCATGGCCGGCTGGGCGTCCGCGAACAAGTTCTCCCTCCTCGGGGGCCTGCGCACCGCCGCCCAGCTCCTCGCCTACGAACTGCCGATGCTCCTGACCGCCGCCTCGGTGGCCATGGCGGCCGGCACCGTCTCGATCCCCGGCATCCTCGACGCCTTCGAGTGGTGGTGGCTGCCCTGGCAGATCGTCGGCGCGATCGTCTTCTTCGTGGCCGGCCTCGCCGAACTCCAGCGCCCGCCCTTCGACATGCCCGTCGCCGACTCGGAGATCATCTTCGGCGCGTACACCGAGTACACCGGCCTCCGCTTCGCCCTCTTCCTCCTCGCCGAGTACGCCGGGATCGTCGTCCTGTGCGGCCTGACCACGGTCCTCTTCCTTGGCGGCTGGCACGGCCCTTGGGGCGCCGACGGCCTCGGCTGGGTCTGGACCCTGCTGAAGGCCGCCGTCCTCGCCTTCCTCGTCATCTGGCTGCGCGTCACCTACCCCCGCCTGCGCGAGGACCAGCTCCAGAAACTGTCCTGGACCCTCCTCGTCCCCCTCTCCCTCGCCCAGATCGCCCTCACCGGCATCGTCAAGGTGGTGATCAACTAACCATGGCCCCCATCCCCGGCTCCGGCCTCGCCAAGGGCCTGGCCGTCACCCTCCGCACGATGACGAAGAAGTCCGTCACCGCGCAGTACCCGGACGCCCAGCCCGACCTCCCGCCCCGCACCCGCGGTGTGATCGGCCTGTTCGAGGAGAACTGCACGGTCTGCATGCTGTGCGCCCGCGAGTGCCCCGACTGGTGCATCTACATCGACTCCCACAAGGAGACGGTCCCGGCGGCGACCCCCGGCGGCCGCGAACGCAGCCGCAACGTCCTCGACCGCTTCGCCATCGACTTCTCCCTGTGCATGTACTGCGGTATCTGCATCGAGGTCTGTCCTTTCGACGCCCTGTTCTGGTCCCCGGAGTTCGAGTACGCCGAGACCGACATCCGCGACCTCACCCACGAGCGCGACAAGCTCCGCGAGTGGATGTGGACCGTCCCGGCCCCGCCGGCCCTGGACCCCGGCGCGGAGGATCCGAAGGAACTCGTCACCGCCCGCAAGACCGCCGACAAACTGGCCGCCCAGCAGGCCCCGCCCGCCACCGAACCGCACGCCGACGAGCAGGCCCGGGCAGCCGAGCGCCCGACCCGCCCCCAGGGCGACTCCAAGCAGCAGACGGACCAGCCGAGCCCGCAGACGGACCAGCCGAGCCCGCAGACGGACCAGCCGAAGCCGCAGACGGATCAGCCGAAGCCGGGGCAGGAGGGCCGGGAATGACCGCGTTCACCACGGCCGCCGAGACCCATGGCTTCCTCTCCCCGACCGGCGTCGAGATCGCCTTCCTCCTCGTCGGCCTGGTCACCTTCGGCGCCGCGCTCGTCACCGTCACCACCCGGCAGCTGGTGCACGCCGCCCTGTGGCTGGTGGTCACCCTCGGCGGCCTGGCCGTCGAGTACCTCCTGCTCACCGCCGAGTTCATCGCCTGGGTGCAGGTCCTCATCTACGTCGGTTCCGTCGTCGTCCTCCTCCTGTTCGGTCTGATGCTCACCAGGGCCCCCATCGGCCGCTCCCCGGACGCCGATTCCGGCAACCGCTGGGCCGCCCTCACCGTGGCGGTCGCCGCGGCCGCGGCCCTGGTCTGGGTCGTCGTCGACGCCTTCCGCACCACCTGGATCGACCTGGACGGCCCCGCCGCCGGCTCCACCGAGGCCACCGGCGCGAGCCTCTTCCAGAACTGGGTCCTCCCCTTCGAGGCCCTCTCCGTCCTCCTCCTCGCCGCCCTGGTTGGCGCGATCGTCCTGTCCCGCAAGGCGAAGGCCACGTCCGTGACCGCGACCGAGAACACCCCGGCCGCCCGGAGCGAGGAGCACCGCCGCGAGCCCTCAGGCACGCGGGCTGCGGACCGCAGCGAGCAGGACCGCAGCGGGCAGGACCGCGGCGAGAAGGAAGGGACCAGCTGATGCACCTCGCCTATCCCGCCGTCCTCTCCGCCCTCCTCTTCTGCACCGGCCTGTACGGCGTCCTCGCCCGCCGCAACGCGATCCTGGTCCTGATGTCGGTCGAGCTGATGCTCAACGCCGTCAACCTCAACCTGGTCGCCTTCGACGTCTGGCTCAGCAGGACCGCCGAGGAGACCCTGCACTCCGGCCAGGCCCTCACCCTGTTCACCATCGCCATCGCCGCCGCCGAGATCGGCATCGGCCTGGCGATCGTCCTCGCCGTCCACCGCAACCGCGGCACCGCGGACATCGACAAGCTCCGCGACACCGCCGAACGGCACGACCCCGACGGCACCGACCACGACGCCCTTACGGCCGAGCAGTCCGGCGAGGCCCAGAAGGCTGAGGCCACCGCGTGACCACGACCACCCTCGCCGTCCTCGTCCCCCTCCTTCCGTTCCTCGGCGCCGTCGCCGGCCTGCTCCTGGGCCGCACAGCACCCGGCTTCGTCCGCCCGCTCGCCGTCCTGCCGACGCTCACCTCCCTGGTGCTCGCCACGCTGGTCGCCGTGCGGCAGGGCGGTGACGCGGCCGTCAACGCGGCCACGGAACTCACCCCCACCGGCTCCGTCCCGATCGAACTCGCCCTGCACATCGACGGTTTCGCCGCCCTCGTCGCCGTCCTGGTCGGCCTGGTCGCCTCCTGCGTGCAGATCTACTCGACGGGCTACCTGCGCGACGACCCGCGCTACCCCTCGTATGCCGCCCTTGTCTCCCTGTTCACCTCCGCGATGTTCCTGGTCGTCTACTCCGGCGACCTGATCGTGCTGCTGGTCGGCTGGGAAATCATGGGCATCTGCTCCTACTTCCTGGTCGGCCACTACTGGGAGACCCCGGAGGCCCGCGCCGCCTCCCTCAAGGCCTTCCTGGTCACCAAGCTCGGCGACGTCCCCTTCCTCATCGGCCTGTTCGCCCTGGCCGCCGACGCCGGCTCCTTCCGCATCACCCGGGTCCTGAGCACCGTCGCGAGCGGCGGACTCGACCACCCGACGCTGATCGCCCTGCTGCTCCTGGCGGGCGTGGCGGGCAAGTCCGCGCAGTTCCCGCTGCACACCTGGCTTCCCGACGCGATGGCGGGCCCGACCCCCGTCTCCGCGCTGATCCACGCCGCGACGATGGTCGCCGCCGGTGTCTACTTCATCGCCCGTCTCCTCCCGGTCTTCGAGGCCTCCCAGGCCGCGATGGTGGTCCTCGCCGTCATGGCCGCCGTCACGATGACCGGCTCGGCGCTCGCCGCGCTCGCCCAGGACGACATCAAGCGCGTCCTCGCCTACTCGACGATCGGCCAGCTCGGCTACATGACCGGCGCCCTCGCCGTCGGCGACCGTGGTGCCGCCGTCTTCCACCTCCTGTCCCACGGCGCCTTCAAGGCGCTGCTGTTCCTCGCGGCCGGCGTGATCATCCACGCCGCCGGCACCAACTCGCTCGCCGCCATGTCCCGTATGCGGAACCTGCGCGACCGCGTCCCCGACGCCTACTGGACGATGACCGTGGCGCTGCTCGCGCTCGCCGCGATCCCGCCGTTCAGCGGCTTCTTCTCCAAGGAGGCCGTCCTCGGCGTCGCCGAACACGTCGTCACCGGGCACACCGAGCACGCCCCCGCCGCCGCGGGCTGGATCGTCCTCGTCGCCGGCCTGCTCACGGCCGTGCTCACCGCCGCCTACGCGATGCGCCTGTGGCTGCTGGCCTTCCGCGGCCGGGGCGCCGAAGCCCCCGACCACGGTAGGCAGCCGCTGACGATGACCGTCGTGCTGTGGGTGCTCGCCGCCCCGTCCCTGGCCCTCGGCGGATTCGCGTTCCGCCTGCTGCCCGACTGGTTCGACGGCCGCGACCTCAGCCTCACCCTCACCACCTCCGTGCTCGGCACGGGCGTGGCCCTGGTCGGCGGCATCGTCACCTACGGCGCCTGGCGGCACACCACCGCGCTGACCGCACGCGTCCCGCTGGGCGCGGTCGCGGCCCACCCCGAGGGCGACGCAGCCCAGGTCGAGGCGGAGGCCATCGCCACCCACGAGCCGGCCTACGGCGACATCGCCTACGCGCCCGACCCCGCCGACCCCGGACGGCTCCTGCTCGGACCGCTGCACCGCCACGCGGCCGCCGGCTTCCACCTGGACGCCCTGTACAGCGCCCTCTTCGTCCGACCGGTCCAGGCCGGGGCGAGCCTCGTCCGGTTCCTCGACCGCGAGGTCGTCGAGACCTACGTACGCGGAGCGGGTGCGCTGCCCCGCTGGCTCGGCGCCGCCGTACGGCGCGCCCAGACCGGCAACGTCCAGACCTATGTGAGCGCGCTGCTCGCCGGCACCGTCGTCCTCGCGGTCGCCGTCGTCCTCGTCGCCACGGGAGCGTGAGCAGGCGTGATCGATATCAACGAGTCCGTGATGCAGTTCCTTCTGGCGTTCATCGTCGTCGGGCCGCTCCTCGGCGCCGCCGCGGCTCTCCTACCGGCCCCGCCCGGGCTGAAGGGGAAGTCACCCGAGCAGGCCGTGCTCCGGCACGGCGTCACCGTCACCGGCGCGGTTCTCATCGCGGCGATCGTCCTCGCGCTCGGCTTCGACCACGACCAGCCGTCGAAGATGCAGGCCAGCACGGACATCAGCTGGATCCCCGCACTCGACGTACGCATCCACCTCGGCATCGACGGCATCTCCCTCCCCCTTCTGGTCCTGACCGCGCTGCTGACCTTCCTCTGCGCGCTCTACTCGTACTTCAAGATGCCCGCGGGTCCGACCCCGAAGGCCTTCGTCGCGCTGCTGCTCGTCCTCGAGTCCGGCACGCTCGCGACCTTCGCCGTCCTCGACCTGCTGCTGTTCTTCCTCGCCTTCGAGATGGTCCTCATCCCGATGTACTTCCTCATCGCCCGCTGGGGCGGCGAGGGCCGGAGCCAGGCCGCGTGGCGGTTCATCCTCTACACGCTGCTCGGCTCCGTGGTCATGCTGCTCGGCCTGCTCCTGATCGGGATCAAGGCGGGCACGTTCGACATGATGGCACTCGCCACTGACAATGGCCGGTCGCTGACCACATCCGTGCAGGTCATCGCCGTTTTGTCGATCGGGATCGGGCTCGCGGTCAAGACGCCGATGTGGCCGCTGCACAGCTGGCTGCCCGATGCCCACACCGCCGCGCCGACCGTCGGCTCGGTCCTGCTGGCCGGTGTCCTGCTGAAGATGGGTACGTACGGATTCGTCCGGATCCTCCTCCCCATCGCCCCGGACGGCTTCCGCACCTTCGCGCCCTATCTCGCGGCGCTCGCCGTCGTCGGCATCATCTACGGATCCCTGGCCTGCCTGGCCCTCGCCAAGCAGGGCGCGAAGGGCGACCTCAAGCGACTCATCGCCTACTCCTCCGTCGGCCACATGGGCTTCGTCCTGCTCGGCATCTCGACCATGACGCCGACCGGCGTGAACGGCGCCCTGTTCGCCAACATCGCCCACGGCCTCATCACCGGCCTGCTCTTCTTCCTGGTCGGCGCCCTGAAGGACCGCACCGGCACCACCGACCTCGACACCCTCGCCGAGGAGACCGGAGCCGCGCTCTACGGCAAGGCCCCGCGCCTCGGCGGCCTGCTCGCCTTCGCGGCGGTCGCCTCGCTCGGCCTGCCGGGCCTGGCCGGGTTCTGGGGCGAGATGCTGGCCCTGTTCGGCGCGTTCCAGCCGGCAGCGGGCCTCAGCCGTCCCGCCTTCCTCACCTTCATGGCGATCGGCGCGTTCGGCACGCTGCTGACGGCCGCGTACCTGCTGGTCGTGGTCCGGCGCGTGTGCATGGGTGCCCTGCCACAGGACGCCCCCAAGCTCACCGACGTCCGCGGTTACGAGTTCGCGGCCTGGACCCCGCTCGTCGTCCTGACCGTCGTCGCGGGCCTGTGGCCCAAGGCCCTCCTCGGCCTGAGCGACCCGGCCGTCCAGCAGCTCCTCGCAGGAGGCACCCGATGAGCTCCCCGGCCCAGCCCCTGGCCGCGTCGCTGGTCCAGTCCGTCGACTGGCTCGCCATCGCGCCGCCCATCATCGCGGCGGTCGTCGGCCTCGTCGTCCTGGTCGCCGACCTGTTCGTCGCCGAGCACCGCAAGACGCTCCTCGGCTGGACGTCCGTGGCCGGTCTGGCCGCCGCCACGCTGATGCTGCTGCCCCTCCTGGACGGCGACCGCAGCACCTTCTGCCTCACCGGTGACACCGCCGTGTGCAGCTACACGGCCGACCGCTTCACACTGATCATCCAGTTCCTGGTCCTCGGCGGCGCCCTCCTCGCCGCCCTCCTGTCGGTCACCGCCCTGAAGGACGCCCGCAAGGAGCTGCCCGAAGGGGAGTACTGGTTCCTGCTGCTGTCCTCCGCGGCCGGCGCCGCCCTCCTGCCCGCCTCCCGCGACTTCGCGACCCTGATCGTCGCCCTGGAGGTCGCCTCCCTGCCCGCCTTCGCGCTGGTCGGCCTCAGGTACGGCGACCGCAAGTCCTCCGAGGCGGCCCTGAAGTTCTTCCTGTCCTCGGTCACCGCTACCGCGGTCAGCCTCATGGGCATCAGCTTCGTGTACGCCTCCACGGGCACCCTCTACCTGACCCAGGTCGCCGACCGCATCCAGAACGTCGACGGGCAGCTCCACACGCTCGCCCAGACCGGCGTCGTCCTCACCCTCGTCGGCTTCGCCTTCAAGACGGCCGCCGTGCCCTTCCACTTCTGGGTGCCCGACACCTACGTGGGGGCGCCCCTGCCCATCGCCGCCTACCTGTCGGTCATCGGCAAGGCGGTCGGCTTCAGCGGCCTGATCCTCGTCACGGTCGTCGCCCTTCCCTCGTACGCCGACGTCTGGGGCCCGGCCCTGGCCGTCCTGGCCGCGCTCACCATGACCGTGGGCAACGTCGGCGCCCTGCGCCAGCAGGCCACGCGCGCGTACAGCGCGGTACGCCTGCTCGCCTGGTCGTCCGTCGGCCAGGCCGGCTACCTCCTGGTGCCGATCGCGGCCGCCGCGTACTCCGGGGACGCCGAGAAGTCGATCGGCTCCACCGTCGCCTACGCCCTGATGTACGGCGCCGTGAACCTCGGCGCCTTCGCCGTGGCCGCGCTCGTCGGCCGGACGAAGTCGCTCAACCGCGTCTCCGACTACCGCGGCCTGTACGCGTCGAGCCCGCTGTCCGCGCTGCTCCTGGCGTTCTTCCTGCTCTGCCTCGCCGGGCTGCCGCCGGGCATCATCGGCCTCTTCGCCAAGGTCACCGTCTTCTCGGCGGCCGTCGACGCCGGCCTCGGCTGGCTGGCCGTGATCATGGCCGTCAACGTCGTCATCGCGTTGTTCTACTACCTCCAGTGGACGGCCCTGCTCTTCCGTGCCCCCGAGGGCGAACCCGACAAGCACCGCGTCCCCGCCCCGCTCACGGCCGCGATCGCGCTGACCGGAGTCCTCGGCATCGCCCTGTCCGGCGCACCCCAGTTGGTCCTGCGCTTCACCGACACGGCCCTCTTCTGACCAACAGGCGCATTCGCCACGCGCGCGTGGGGCACCCGGCCCTCCACGCGCGCGTGCCGCGTCCACGAGCCGTTCACCCGGACGGTCCACACCCGCCGCCGCGCGCACAAGGGAACTAGTGCCTCCCGCCTGGCGTTGACCTGTACGGGAGGGTCCACTGGACGTGACATCACGGCACCAGTGGCACCGCAGATCAGCAAGCAAGGGTCCCCCTGCCGCACCACTTGGAGGGCGCACCGTGCACCGCCGGCACAACGGGCTCAGGACAGCAGTCCTCCTCGGGGGACTGTCCGCACTCATCATCGTCATCGGCAGCTTCTTCGGCCGCATGGGGCTCGTCATCGCCGTCCTGGTAGCGCTGGCCACCAACGCGTACGCGTACTGGAACAGCGACAAGCTGGCCCTCCGCGCGATGCGTGCCCGCCCGGTGAGCGAGTTCGAGGCCCCGGGGCTCTACCGCATGGTCCGTGAGCTCTCCACGCAGGCCCGCCAGCCCATGCCGCGCCTGTACATCTCCCCGACGGAAGCGCCCAACGCGTTCGCCACGGGCCGCAACCCGCGCAACGCCGCAGTGTGCTGCACCGACGGCATCCTGCGCCTGCTGGACGAGCGTGAGCTGCGCGGCGTCATCGGCCACGAGCTCAGCCATGTCTACAACCGCGACATCCTCATCTCGTCGGTCGCCGGCGCCCTGGCCTCCGTGATCATGTTCCTGGTCAACTTCGCCTGGCTGATCCCGATCGGGCGCTCGGACGACGACGACGGTCCAGGCCTGCTCGGCATGCTGCTGATCATGATCCTGGGTCCGTTGGCCGCCTCTCTCATCCAACTGGCCGTCAGCCGCTCCCGGGAGTACCAGGCGGACGCCTCGGGCGCCCAGCTCACCGGCGACCCGCTCGCCCTGGCCAGCGCCCTGCGCAAGCTCGAACTGGGCACGAAGCAGCTCCCGCTGCCGCCCGAGCCGCGCATCGAGACCGCCAGCCACATGATGATCGCGAACCCGTTCCGGCCCGGCCAGGGCCTGTCGAAGATGTTCTCCACGCACCCGCCGATGGCGGACCGCATCGCCCGGCTCGAGAAGATGGCAGGTGGGAACCCGTGAGGACCGTCCTCAACGTCATATGGCTCGTCTTGAGCGGCTTCTGGCTGTTCCTCGGTTACATGGCCGCGGGCCTGCTCCTCTGTATCACCGTCATCGGCTTCCCGTTCGGCGTCGCGGCCTTCCGCATCGGCGTCTACGCCCTGTGGCCCTTCGGGTACACGACGGTCGAGCGCCGCGACGCGGGCGCGCCGTCCTGCGTCGGCAACGTGCTCTGGCTGGTCCTGGCGGGCTGGTGGCTGGCCCTCGGCCACATCGTCACCGGCATCGCGCTGTGCGTCACGATCATCGGCATCCCGCTCGCCGTCGCCAACTTCAAGCTCATCCCGGTCTCGCTGCTCCCGCTGGGCCGCGACATCGTGCGGACGAACGAGCCGTTCGCGACGCGCTGACGGCGGGGCAACGCGGCCCGGTGTCCACAGGCCCGGGGTTATCCACAGGCCGGCCCGGCTGTCAGCGGCGGCCTGCATCATGAACCCATGACCGCGATCGAGCACATGCCGACACGAGCGACGGCCCAGGCCCACAACACCAGCCGAGCCGGTAGGACTTCACATCCCGAGCCGGCGGACGACCCGGTGAGATGCCCCTGACGGATCCAAGAGGGAAGCCGCCCTACCCCCTCCCGGCCCTCGCCCGCACCACCCGCCGCACCCCGTACGCCACCGCCCCCACCACCAGCACACCCGCGCCCACGACCACCGAAATCCCCGGCAGCGAGAACGCCAGCACCGCGCACCCGAGCAGCCCGACCACCGGCACCAGCCGTGCCGTCGGCGCCGAATCCAGCGTCCAGGCAGAGGCGTTGGCCACGGCGTAGTACGCCAGCACCCCGAAGGAGGAGAACCCGATCGCGCCCCGGACGTCCACCGTGGCGGCCAGGACCGCGACCACCGCACCCACGGCCAGCTCCGCCCGGTGCGGCACCTGGAAGCGCGGATGCACGGCCGCCAGCGCGCCCGGCAGATGCCGGTCCCGGGCCATGGCCAGCGTCGTCCGTGAGACGCCCAGGATCAGGGCGAGCAGCGACCCCAGCGCGGCAACGGCCGCACCGACCCGCACCACCGGCCCGAGCCAGGGCATCCCGGCCGCCCGCACCGCGTCGGCCAGCGGCGCCGTCGCGTCCCCGAGACCGTCCGACCCCAGCACCGAAAGGACAGCCACCGCCACACCCGCGTACACCACGAGCGCGATGCCCAGCGCCAGCGGGATCGCCCGCGGAATGGTGCGTGCCGGGTCCCGTACCTCCTCACCGAGGGTCGCGATCCGGGCGTACCCGGCGAACGCGAAGAACAGCAGACCGGCCGCCTGAAGCACACCGTCCACACCGCCCGAGGCCCCGATGTCCAGCCGCCCGGCATCGGCCTCGCCCGACACCAGACACCCGACCACCACGGCAGCGAGAACAGCCAGGACCACCGCCACGATCACCCGCGTCAGCCACGCGGACTTCTGGACACCGCCGTAGTTCACCGCGGTCAGCGCCACCACGGCCGCGACCGCCACCGCGTGCGCCTGCCCCGGCCAGACGTACGTGCCCACGGTGAGCGCCATCGCCGCACAGGAGGCCGTCTTCCCGACCACGAACGACCAGCCCGCGAGATACCCCCAGAACTCCCCGAGCCGCTCACGCCCGTACACGTACGTCCCGCCCGAGGCCGGGTACAGGGCGGCGAGGCGCGCCGACGACATGGCGTTGCAGTACGCGACGACGGCGGCGACGGCGAGCCCGAGGAGCAGTCCCGACCCGGCCGCGTGCGCCGCGGGTGCGAGGGCGGCGAAGATCCCGGCTCCCACCATCGAGCCGAGTCCGACGACGACGGCGTCCCCGACGCCGAGCGTGCGGCGCAGACCGGAAGTGGAGGCTGTCATGCGTCGCACCCTACTGATCAGTGCAACCGGCGGGCGCCGCCAGGGCGTCCTCCCCACCAAGACGGCGTGAACGCGCGCGGCAAGGACGTCGTACGCGGAACGCCCGGCGTACGACGCACGAGCACGGCCTGCCGGGAGCAAGATCACATGGCCGGGACCGTGCGGGCACAGCGTGAAAGGGCAGGTTCACGGCATGACCATCATCAGCTGGATCATCCTGGGACTGTTGGCCGGAGCCATCGCGAAGTTCCTGCTGCCGGGGCGCGACCCGGGCGGCCTCATCGGCACGACCCTGATCGGCGTCGCGGGCGCGTTCATCGGTGGCTGGATATCGGCCCGCTGGATGGACCACCCGATCAGCAAGGACTTCTACGACGGTGCGACCTGGGCTGCGGCGATCGGCGGATCGCTCGTCCTCCTGATCGCCTACCGCCTCCTGTTCGGCAACTCCCGAAACTGATCGCGCCCACGGCCTGCGGCGGGCCCGCGCCCACCGCCCACGGCCGCATACGCCACACCGCCCCCTCGGGGCGCCCATCGACCGCAGCCAGCAGGCGAGAAGGGTGGGTACCCAGCAGGTGCCCACCCTTCCTCGTCCCCGTGCAGACCGGGAGCCCGCCGGCGCAGGCCGGGAGCCCCGCGGACCCGGCCGGGCCTACCGGTAGTTCACGAACTGCATGGCGAAGTCGAAGTCCTTGCCCTTCAGCAGGGTGATGACGGCCTGAAGGTCGTCACGGCTCTTGGAACTGACCCGCAGCTCCTCACCCTGCACCTGCGCCTTCACGCCCTTGGGGCCCTCGTCGCGGATGGTCTTCGCCACCTTCTTCGCGTTCTCCTGGGAGATGCCCTCCTTGATCGACGCGAAGATCTTGTACTCCTTGCCGGAGAGCTGGGGCTCGCCCGCGTCCAGAGCCTTCAGCGAGATGCCACGCTTGATCAGCTTGGACTGGAAGACGTCGAGGATCGCCTTGACCCGGTCCTCCGAGTTCGCCTCCATGAGGATGTTCTCGCCGGACCACGAGATCGAGGCACCCACGCCCTTGAAGTCGTAGCGCTGCGAGATCTCCTTGGCGGCCTGGTTGAGTGCGTTGTCGACCTCCTGCCGCTCGACCTTCGAGACGATGTCGAAACTGGAGTCGGCCATGTCCTGTGGCTCCTTGTATCGGGGTGCGAATCGTGCGTACCGGCGTACGTGGGCGGCCGCCGGGCCTGTTCAGATCCCGGGCCGCATCCGGACAAGCCTAGCCACCCCCCGCCCTGCGGGCGCCGATCAATCGGGTGGCGAAGCACCCCTCGGCATCAGGTATTGTTTACGTCGTTGCCACGGAGCACCGCCGAAAAAGGCGGTTCGACGGGCAGCGACCCCGGCGGTGTGCCCGAGCGGCCAAAGGGAGCAGACTGTAAATCTGCCGGCTCAGCCTTCCCAGGTTCGAATCCTGGCGCCGCCACACGGGAAAACAAAGGGCCCGTGACCTGCGAACACAGCAGGTCACGGGCCCTTTGTCATGCGGTCGGATGCTCGGTCATCGGACGGGGCGGTGGTGACGGTGCATGCCTCGTCCATAGAATCGAACACGTGAACGATGAACCGCCTTCCCGGCTTGATCTGCTGCGCTTCGCACGTCGCGTGGTCGTTCAGCAGGCGAAGGCGGCCATCGCCCAGATCGACCGGTGGATCGCGGTGGAGGAGCGCCGCGAGGCCGAACAGCGGCGGGGGATGGAAGCCCGGCCGCCCGCCCCCGCGTGGTTGCTCGAGCAGGGCCTGTCCGGGCGGGACGCGGTGTACGTGCACGTCGGTGATTGCTGGAACGCGGGGAAGCGCTCGAAGGGGATGGAGCGGGATGAGGCGCGGCGGGCTCTCGCCGACGGAGTGAAGCCCTGTCCCCAGTGCCGGCCGGACAGCGTGCTGGGATTCCTCGACTAGTCGTCCGCGCCGCTCCGCTGTGAGCGGGAGTTGCGGCTTGCGCTGCCGGCCAGTTCGCTGCCGAGCAGCGTCACCTTGGCCACACCACGTGCCCAGCGCGGAGCGTCGCCCCGGGCCGCCCAGAAGACGCAGACGCAGCCGCCGATGACGAGCAGGACGACGACCGACAGTACGAGCACGAGCATGCTCGCCCCCCATTTCGTGTGATGAACCACGTCATCTTGGCAGGCGGGCCTCACGGGTCAGGACGACGTCCGACCCGTGTGCCCCGACATCAGCGCCAGGGCACACCGGTCGCACCATCCCGGCAACGGCAACGGCAACGGCAACGGCAACGGCAGTGGCAGACGCAACAGCTACGGCTAAGGCGCCGGCGTGTAAGTGACGTCCGTGTCCGGGCAGGCCTCGGCGAGGCGGGTCAGGGACTCGCGTTCCTCCGTGTCCGCGGTGAGGCTCCAGCGCAGTTTCACGGCCGTCCATTCGACGATGTAGCGGCACGTGGCCTTGGTGTTGGGCGGCAGCCACTGGGCGGGATCCTGGTCGGCCTTGCTGCGGTGCGCCGCGGCGGACACGGCCACCAGGGAGCGCGGGTCGGCCAGGTCGTTGGCGTAGGCCTCGCGGCGGGCGGCCGTCCACTGGGAGGCGCCGGAGTCCCAGGCCTCGGGCAGCGGCACCATGTGGTCGACGTCCATGGCCGCGGCGGAGGTGATCCTGCGGTCGTCGTAGTAGGACGACCAGGTGCCGCCCTTCAGCTTGCAGTCCGGGCCGGTGGCCGGTGGTTCGACCGCCTCGGCGATCAGCACTTCGGCGCGGGTGTCGCAGCCGTCGTCGGGATGGGCGCCGGCGTTCCAGTACGTGAAGCTGGTGCGCTCGTAGCCGTCCCGGGACTCGGCGGCCTGGGGCAGGGCGGCGACGGCTTGGTCCAGCGGCAGGGATTTCGCTTTCGCGGCGTGGGCGGGGCAGGACAGGGCGAAGGTGCAGGCGGTGCCGAGCAGGGCGGCAGCACAGGCTCGTGCCAGGGAAACGA
Source organism: Streptomyces sp. NPDC016851 (assembly GCF_055562795.1). Lineage (NCBI taxonomy): Bacteria > Bacillati > Actinomycetota > Actinomycetes > Kitasatosporales > Streptomycetaceae > Streptomyces > Streptomyces sp. NPDC016851. The sequence continues at coordinate 282,677 of NZ_JBVHEP010000003.1, read as the reverse complement.
TCACGCCCAGCAGGATGAGCGAACGACTGTCGACCGGGCCGGTAGGACGCGACGGACGACGCGGGGATCACCCGGCGGCCGTATGCAGAAACGATGCCGCTCATGCCGGGCGTCAGCCGGAGGTTGACGGCGGGGAGAAGAAGAGCCGGTTCCCGCCGCGCCCTGCAGCCGTCTGACCTCCGCTGTCGCGCGCCGCTCCCCAACTCGTCGGTGCCATGGCCCGATTGTCAGCTAGGTGCACCGTAGTAGGGCTGGTCCGGCCAAGTGATCTTTCCGTGCGCGGTGCGCTGCGGCTTCTCCAGGGTATGGGGCCACCGCTTGACTGAGGCGGGTACGTGACCAGGCAGTCATGCCGGACGCGGTCCCCGTTCGCAGTCATGAGGAGCAGTACATGTCGCAGACCACCGACCCTGCCCCGGTCGGCACGTTTCCTCGTCTGGGCTGGGTCGACGACCTGCTGAGTCCCGCCCTCCGGTCGGCCGTCGCCGCACTGCCGGCGGCCGAGAGCCGGGTGGCCGGGTACCACCGCGGCTGGTGCGAGGCCGACGGCACGCCGACGGAGACGGTGTCCCGGACGGGCAAGTCGGTCCGCCCGGCCCTGGTGCTGCTGTCCGCGGCGGCGGTCGGGGGCAGTGCGGAAAACGCCGTACCGGGCGCGGTCGCGGTGGAGTTGGTGCACGACTTCACCCTGCTGCACGACGACGTCATCGACGGTGACGCCCTGCGCCGGCACCGCCCGGCAGCCTGGTCGGTGTTCGGCACGCCGGCGGCGGTGCTGACGGGCGACGCCCTGCTGGTGTCGGCGCTGCGGGCCCTCGCCGACGTCCCCCGGAAGCGGGCCGCCGAAGCGGTGAAGGAACTGGTCGCGGCCCTGCTGGAGCTCGTCGAGGGACAGAGCAGCGACGTGGCGTTCGAGAAGGCGCCTCAGGTGTCGGTGGCCCAGTACCTCGCCATGGCGGAGGGCAAGACGGGGTCGCTGATGGGGTGTTCGTGCGCCCTGGGCGGAGTACTGGCCGGGGCGGACAGCGAACGGGTCAGCGGACTGCGGGAGTTCGGCAGGCGACTGGGCGTGGCCTTCCAGTGCGCTGACGACGTCCTCGGCATCTGGGGCCGTACCGCACGCAGCGGCAAGCCGGTGGGGGCCGACCTCGCGGCGCGGAAGAAGTCGCTGCCCGTCGTGGCGGCTCTCAGTGGTGAGGGCGCCGCGGCCGAGCGGCTCCGCGCGCTGTACGCCGCCACGCACCCCCTGGACGAGCAGGAGGTCGACCTGGCGCGCGAACTCGTCGAGGAGGCCGGTGGCCGCCGGGTCGCCGAGCAGGAGGCCCGCCGTCAGGTGTCGGCCGCGCTGCGGGCCCTGTCGTGGGCGCAGCCCACCCCCGACGCCTACCGGCAGCTCCATGACATCGCCTGGGCGATGACCCACCGCGAGTCCTGACCTCCGGTACGGAGGGGACCCGCGCAGATGGGGGAGGGGGACGCGCCGCGGCGTGACTTCGGTCGGGGTGGGCCGTTGTCTCTGCGGCGTCCCAGAGCCCTCACCCGTAGCCCAGGCCGCACCCCCGGCCGCTCGGAGCGGAACCGATCGTGACGAAACACAGTGGAGTCGTGCAGCAGACCGAGACGAGCCCAGCGCTGCCGGGTGACCTTCCCGCCGTGGCCGCCTACGGGCTGCGGGTGGTCCGCGGCCGCCACACGGTCCTTCAGGACGTCAGCTTCACCGTCCCCCGCGGCTGCATCGTGGGCCTGCTCGGGCCGAGCGGCTGCGGGAAGACGACGCTGCTGCGGTCCGTGGTCGGCGTGCAGCAGACCACGGCGGGCCACGTCCAGGTCCTCGGATACGCGGCCGGTGCCCCGCAGTTGAGGACCCGCGTCGGCTACGTCACCCAGGCGCCGTCGGTCTACGCGGACCTGACGGTGCTGGAGAACCTGCGCTACTTCGCCGCCGCCCTCGGCATGCGGGGTTGGCATCGGGAGGACGCGGTGGTCCGGGTGGTGAAAGAGGTCGACCTGGCCTCCTACGCCGACAAACTGGTCGCCCGGCTGTCGGGCGGCCAGTACTCGCGGGTGTCGCTGGCCGTCGCGCTGCTGAACAAGCCCGACCTGCTCGTGATGGACGAGCCGACCGTCGGCCTGGATCCCATGGTGCGCCGGGAGTTGTGGCTGGTGTTCCAGCGGCTGGCCGACGAGGGCACCACGCTGCTCGTGTCCAGCCATGTGATGGACGAGGCCGACCGCTGTGACCGGCTGCTGCTGATGCGGGCCGGGCGGCTGCTGGCCGGAGCCGACCGGGAGACGCTGCTGGAGCACACCGGCTGCGACGACGTGGAAGAGGCGTTCATGCATCTGGTGCAGGCCGCGTCCGACGCCGAGGAACGCGCGCGGCGGCGGGCCGCGGAGCAGAGCCTGCTGCCGGCCCTGCCGGGCCTCCTCGACCAGGCCGGTGCCCCCGAGGCGGAACGGGCCTACTTCGCCGCGGACACGGTGCGGTGAGCGGCGTCCGCGTGGCCGAGCGGCTGCCGTTCTCGCCCACCATCACGGGAGCGACCGCGGTCCGGGTGCTCCAGCAGATCTCCCGCGACAAGGGCAGCACCGCCCTGCTGCTGGCCATCCCGTGCATGCTCATGGTGCTGCTGAAGCTGATGTTCCATGACTCCGAAGCCACCTTCGAGCGGGTCGGGCCCCAGGTCTTCGGCATCTTCCCGGTCATCGTGATGTACCTGGTGGCGTCCGTGTCGACGCTGCGGGAACGCACCACCGGCACCGCCGAGAGGCTGCTGACGATGCCCGTGCAGCGGCTGGACATCGTGCTCGGTTACAGCCTCGCCTTCGCCTTCCTGGCGCTGTTGCAGGCGGTGCTCTCCACCCTGCTGTCCATCGGCCCGCTCGGCCTGGACATCAAGGGCCCCGCGTATCTGCTGATGGTCATCGCCATGCTCGGCGCGCTGCTGGGGCTGGCGCTGGGACTGCTGGTGAGCGCCTTCGCGCGCAACGAGTTCCAGGCGGTGCAGTTCCTGCCCGCCGGGGTACTGCCCCAGTTCCTGGTGTGCGGCCTGTTCGTGCCGCGCGACGAGATGCACGGCGCCCTGTCGGCCGTCGCCAAGGCCATGCCGATGACGTACGCCGTCCAGGCCGCCGGCGAGGCCGCCACGCACACCGGCGTCACCGGACTGTTCGTCCGCGACGCGCTGCTCATCCTGGCGTGCGTGGTCCTGGTCCTCGTCGTCAGCGCGACCACGCTCAAGCGCTGAACAGCCGGCCGGCCCCGCAGATGACAGAGGACCGGCACAGGGCTGAGGACCGGCACAGGGCTGAGGACCGGCACCGGCACATCACTGAGGGCCGCCCCCGACCCGGGGACGGCCCTCAGCGCGATCACCTGCCGTCAGTCCCGCACACCCCAGGAGAAGCCGCCCGAGACGGAGCCGTAGCGGGGGAACTCGAACGGCCCGAAGTGCAGCGGCCTGTCGTGGTGGCCACCGTGGCCGCCGTGGCCGCCGCCGAACCCGTCGGGGCCGGGGTTGACGACGGTGGCGGCGGCCGGCTGTGCCGAGGCGGCGGCCACCACGGTCCCGCCCGCGGTGAGAGCCAGCGCGGCGAGCGACACGACGGCGATGCGGCGAACCCGCAGCGACATGAGAAACCTCCGGAGAGAAAGGAAAGGAAGGGCAGGAAAGAGTGAACGAGCGCATCCCAGCCTAATCACCAAGGCGATCCGAAGTGGCTCGGGAAATGCCGTGTTCCCCCGAACGAACGGCTGAGCACAACAGCGGAAATAAATATCGGTACGGTGTGCACGGAAATTCACGGGCCGCAGAGAATGCAGAGGAAAAGATGACCGGGATGCGCAGGGCCGCTCTTGCCCTGGGAATCGCCCTCATCGCCGGGGGCGGACCGCCCGTACCGGCACCGCCGCCGCACTACGCCCCTCCCTTGTGGCCGGTACCGGCTCCCGGGCCCTCCCAGGCGCCCGAGGGCGGCGGCACCACGCACTCCCGCCCGGGCCCGTCCCGCGGCGACGTGGCGGTCGAGGTGGTCGCCGCGGTGAACCGGCACCGCGCCCAGGCCGGCTGCGGCCCCCTGCGGTTGCGGCCGGCCCTCACCAGGGCGGCCCAGCGGCACAGCGCCGACATGGCCCGCGGGCAGCGCCTCAGCCACACCGGAACCGACGGCAGCGGCCCGGCCGCCCGGATGCGGGACGCCGGCTACGACCCCCGCCACAGCGCCGAGGTGATCGCCGCCGGCGCCCGCACCCCCGAGGGCGCCGTCCGTACGTGGATGGACAGCGCCCCACACCGGACCATCGTCCTCACCTGCCGTTACATCCACGCCGGGGTCGGTGTGGCCGGCGGTTCCGGGGGACCCTGGTGGACGCTGGACCTGGCCACGGGCCACTGACCCGCAGAGCGGGGCTCAGCCCAGCTCCGTGTCCCACCACCAGGCGATGCCGGGAGCGCCCTCCAGCGGGCCCGGCCGGGTGTCGGACGGCTCCTCGGCCCAGGTCAGCGCCGTGTCCTCCATCGCGTCGGGCCAGTGGCCGAGGCTGAGGTAACGGGGTACGCGCATCCCCCACTCGTTGTTGCCGCGGATGCCGTACCGCAGCCCCTGGAGGTAGGTGGCGAGTTCCAGGCCGGCCGCCGGGCGGACGCGGTCGTGCAGCTGCAGGAACCGCAGCAGTACGCGGTCCCGCAGCCCGTTGGCGACCTCCACCGCCTGGTCCAGCGGGAGGTCCCGCTCCTGCATGAGGACCGTGTAGATGTTCTGGTCGGCATGGTCCCGGGACAGTTCCTTGCGCAGCGAGTGCCGGTCGTTGTCGAGGGAGGCCACCAGCATGGCCATCTCCGTCAGCGCGCGGACGGCCGGCCGGTGCAGGTCGGCCGCGGGCACCTCGGCGCCGGTGGCGATCTCCAGCATCGCGAGCGTCGGCTCCCCGCCCGCCGACAGCAGCCGCATCGTCAGGAAGTCGTCCAGGCCGGGCATCCGGCCCAGCGCCTGGTTGCCGATCTGCCAGGCCACCCCGGACAGCCAGGCGCGGTGCGCGTGGGTGAACCGGCTGACCTGCGTGGGCGTGGCGAGTGACCGGAAGCGGCACAGGATGTCCTGCAGAGCACCGATGTAGCGGTCCTCCCCGACCGCCGTATCGGTCTCGCACGCCCGCTGCACCTGACAGGCCAGGGCGTTGAACTGCGCCGGACGGGTGCTGAGCGGCCCGTGGTCGCAGCGTGCGTCGTCGAATCCGAAGCCCCAGTACACCCACAGGGCCGTCGCCAGCAGCCGGTCGTCGTCGGCGTCCGGGGCGAACCGGCCGTAGAAATCGGTGCTGTGCGTGGCGACGACCCAGGCCTTTTCCTCTTCGGAGGCGCACATACCGCTGCTGCCGATCCACTCCACGGCGCGTTTTTCGACCTGCCGTACGCGCGGGTGAATGGCGGATTCCAGAGGGCAGAAAAGAGGTGGAAGTGACACCTCTGACACACGAGATCCCATGGGGACGATCATCTGGGACCTGGTGCACCGACGCGATGGGAACACCCCCTCCCGCGAAAAGACAGACAGGTCGCAGAACATAAGAAAGGAGAAGGAGTAAGAAACGAGAAGAAATAAGAAAAGGCAAGACAGGGCTGGGGCCCGAACGGGCGCGGACTACTCCTCGGCGTGGGCGAGTTCGATGTGGCACAGGCATGCGCGAGTCGCTCGCGCGGCACACTGGCCCCATGTCCTCCCGTCGCAGAACCTGCCCCGAGTGCCGTCGCGAGATCGCCGTCGTCGCCGGGCGGTACGCGCGCCACGACCCGCCCGGCGCCCGGGAACACGGCGAACTCACCTCGTGTCCGGGCTCCCGCCGCCAGGCGAGGCCCGGCCCGGAACAGCCCGCCCTGGACGGCTACGTGGTACCCGACTTCCCCGGCCAACTGCCCCTGTTCTAAGGCGGAGTTCCCGGAGTCGTCAGTTCCCCGCCACCGACTTCACCGCAACGGACACCGGAGCCGGCCCGCTGATCAGCTCCAGCGTGAGGCCTGCCGTAGCGGGCGTGTCCACCAGCTCCGCCAGCACGGCGGCCACGTCGTCACGCGGAATCGGTCCGCGGCCCGTGTGCGCCTCCAGGCGTACGAGGCCGGTGCCGGCGTCGTCGGTGAGCTGACCGGGGCGCAGAATCGTCCAGTCCAGGGCTTCCAGGCCGCTGACGTACGCGTCCGCCTCGCCCTTGGCGCGCAGGTACACGTCGAAGATCTCGTCGCCCTCGTGCCGCGGGTCGGCGCCCATGGACGACACGATCACGAAGCGCCGTACGCCCGCCTTCACCGCCGCGTCCGCGAAGAGGACCGCCGCGGCCTTGTCCACGGTGTCCTTGCGGGCCGCCCCGCTGCCCGGGCCCGCGCCCGCCGCGAACACCGCCGCGTCGGCACCCCGCAGCCGCTGCGCGACCTCGTCCACGGACGCCGACTCCAGGTCGAGCACGACCGGTTCGGCACCGGCCGCCCGCAGATCGTCGGCCTGCCCGGCCTTGCGGATGATCCCCGCTACCTCGTCCCCGCGCGCGGCGAGCAGCCGCTCCAGCCGCAACGCGATCTGACCATGACCACCAGCGATGACAGTACGCATGCCTTCGACCGTACGCCCGGACAGCACCGTCCGCCGCACGACTCGAGCCACGCACCCCGGCCCACGCCCCGCTCTCCACGGGCCCTACGACAACTGCCCCCGCCCCTGCCGCGGCAGCCCCAGCTCCACCGAAGCCGCCGAACTGCAGTACTCCCGCACCGCGCTGGTCCGCGCCACCACACGCCCCCGGTGCACCACCACCCGGCTGTACGCCAGCGACAGCGCCCCCGAGAGTCCGTCCCCGCGCACGGCGAGCAACTCGGCCGGGAATCCCGCCTCCACCCGCACCTCCGGCAGCCCCAGCACCGCCCGCGCCGACCCGCTCACCGCGTCGTACGCCTCCCCGGGCGCCAGCCCGTAGCGCGAGGCCAGCAGGAACGCCGCCTCCAGCGGGTCGCCGCGCCCCACGGGGTTCGACACGTCCCGCAGCGCCCCGCTCCCGGCGGCCACCCGCACCCCGGCCGCGCGCAACAGCCGTACCGGAGCCGCACCCCGCCGGTCCACGCCACCGCAGCCGCCCTGCGGCAGGCACACCACCGTCACCCCCGCGGCCGCCAGTTGGTCCGCGGTCCGCGAGGCCACCTCGGAGGGCAGCCGGCCGAGATCGCCGCACGGGCCGAGGGTCACCCCCGGACGCAGCCCGCCCGCCATCGCCGCGAGCCGGGCCAGCCGCGCCGGATCCCCGGCGTCCGTGTGCAGGTCGACGGGACAGCCGTGCTCGGAGGCCACCTCCAGGACCGCCTCCACGTACCCCGTCGGATCCGGGTCGAGATCCGGCCGGCCACCCACCACCGAGGCGCCCATCTTCACCGCGTCCCGCAGCACCGCCAGACCGTCCGCCCCGGCCACCCCGGTCAGCACCCGGGGCATCGCCACCGTCGTCAGCTCGGCCAGCCCCCGCAGCGCCCGCCGCGCCTGCAACACGGCCGCCAGCGCGCCCAGCCCCTGCACGTCCCCCACGCGCACGTGGGCCCGCACCGCCGTCGCCCCGTGCCCGAGCTGGAGCAGCGCGGCCTCGGTCGCCCGGCGCTGGACGTCCTGGGGCTCGTACGAGACCGGGCCCTGGGCGTCGGCCGACAACGCCGTGTCGGCGTGAGCGTGCGGCTCGGCCGGGGCCGGCAGCAGCAGATAGCCGCCGAGATCCACTCGCGCCCCGCACGCGCGCGTGCCGCCCGCCGCCAGGCTGCCGGCCGTGCCGACCGCCTCGATGCGCCCGCCGACCAGCCGTACGTCCACGGTCCGGCCGTCGGTGAGCCGCGCCCCGCACAGCAGCAGCGACGACGGGTCGGCCGGCCCCGGCGACGACGACGAGGGCGGTGGCTTCGGCTGGCTGTCGGGCATCGCGCTCCTGGGGCTCGGCTGCGCACGCGAGGACGCATGATCACTCAGAGTGAGTCGAGCCTAGGGCGGCCTCCCGTCCGTCGCGGGGAGGAGCGCAATAGTCGTACCGGCGTGGTCCGCCGTGCGGAACGAGAGGCACGCGCGAGGCTGCTGTGCGGACGGTGGTGCGGCCCGGACGGGTACCCCGAAACGGATTTGGGCGAACGGCCGCGGAGCGTGTAATGTCTTCATCGCTCGCCCCAATAGCTCAGTCGGCAGAGCGTCTCCATGGTAAGGAGAAGGTCAACGGTTCGATTCCGTTTTGGGGCTCTGGTGTGACTGGTTCCCGTCGCGAGGCGGGGGCTCGATCACATCAAAGCGGTGTAGCTCAGTCGGTAGAGCAAGCGGCTCATAATCGCTGTGTCACCGGTTCAAGTCCGGTCACCGCTACTGACAGTAGCCGATTGCGGGGTCGGTCCTTCGATCGGCTACTCTTCTTGCGTTAAACAGTCCATCCGTTCGTCTTAGGAGCACTCACGTGGCTGCCACCGACGTCCGCCCGAAGATCACGCTGGCCTGCGTGGAGTGCAAGGAGCGGAACTACATCACCAAGAAGAACCGGCGTAACAACCCGGACCGTCTTGAGATGAAGAAGCACTGCCCGCGTTGCAACGCGCACACCGCGCACCGCGAAACGCGATAAAACAGGCTCGTACACGAGGCCGTTCCCGAGTGATCGGGGGCGGCCTCGCGTCGTTGAATGACCCGTACCGTTCAGTAGCGGAAGCCAGGAGGTGCCGGGCCATGGCGCTCGACCAGTCCTTCGTGGGGCGGACGTACCCGCCCACCGAGCCCTACGAGGTGGGCCGGGAGAAGATCCGTGAGTTCGCCGAGGCGGTCGGGGACGCCAACCCGGCGTACACGGACGCGGAGGCCGCCAAGGCGCTCGGCCACCCCGATGTGATCGCGCCGCCGACCTTCGTCTTCTCGATCACGTTCAAGGCCGCCGGGCAGGTCGTCCAGGACCCCCAGCTCGGCCTGGACTACAGCCGGGTGGTGCACGGCGACCAGAAGTTCGCCTACCGCCGCCCGGTCCGCGCCGGCGACCGGCTCACGGTCACCTCCACCATCGAGGCGATCAAGTCCCTGGCGGGCAACGACATCGTGGACATCCGCGGCGAGGTCCACGACGAGGCCGGCGAGCACGTCGTGACCGCCTGGACCAAGCTCGTGGCCCGCGCGGCCGAGGAGGCGTGAGCGAACCCATGACGGCGAAGATCTCCTACTCCGACGTCGAGGTCGGCACGGAACTGCCCGCGCAGACCTTCCCCGTGACCCGAGCGACCCTCGTCCAGTACGCGGGCGCCTCCGGCGACTTCAACCCGATCCACTGGAACGAGAAGTTCGCCAAGGAGGTCGGCCTGCCGGACGTCATCGCGCACGGCATGTTCACCATGGCCGAGGCGATCCGCGTGGTCACCGACTGGACCGGCGACCCGGGCGCGGTCGTTGAGTACGGCGTCCGCTTCACCAAGCCCGTCGTCGTCCCGAACGACGACCAGGGCGCCCTGATCGAGGTCGCCGGCAAGGTCGCGGCCAAGCTCGACGACAACACCGTCCGTGTGGACCTCACGGCGACGAGCGCGGGGCAGAAGGTGCTCGGCATGTCGCGTGCGGTCGTGCGGCTGGCCTGAGACGGCAGACGACCGTGTAAGGGGCGCTCTCCATGGCGAGGCGCCCCTTACGCGCACCCGGTCATCGATACCCGCTTGACGTAGTTAGTGATTGAGTACTAACTTACTCGCATGGCCAGGATGAGTGCGGAGGAGAGGCGCGAGAGCGTCATCCGTGCGGCGACGATCGAGTTCGCCCGCGGCGGCTACCACGGCACGTCCACCGAGGCGATCGCCCGGCGGGTCGGCGTCTCGCAGCCGTATCTCTTCAGGCTCTTCCCCGGCAAGAAGGCGATCTTCCTGGCGGCGGCCGAGCGGTGCGTGGAGGACACGATCCGCACCTTCGCGGAGGCCTCCGAGGGGCTGGAGAGCGAAGAGGCCCTGCACGCCATGGGGAACGCGTACACCAAGGTCATCGCGGAGCGGCCCGAGCGGCTCATGATGCAGATGCAGATGTACGTCGCGGTGAAGGCCGCCGAGGAAGAGGGCGACCACGAGTTCGGCGAGTCGGTGCGCGCCGGCTGGATGCGGCTGTGGGACACGGTTCACCTGCCGCTGGGTGCCGACGTCAGCGAGACGACGACCTTCATGGCCTACGGGATGCTCATCAACTGCCTGGCGGCCATGGGCTTCCCTCCCGAACACCGCGTCTGGGAGGGGCTGTACCCGTCGGCGCGGCTCAAGGGCCGGCTGGAGATCTGACAGGGAAGGCGAGAGTGCTGCGCTTTTTCAGGATCTCAAAAGTTAGTGATCAATAACTAACGCGACCGAGCGAATCACCTCTCTGGGGGAGAGATGTCACAGCAGACCGCACGCCGCGGGGGAGCCGCCTGGGCCCTCGTCATCACCAGCGTCGCCGGATTCATGGCGGCTCTCGACAACCTCGTCGTCACCACCGCCCTGCCCTCCATCCGGGAGGACCTCGGCGGGGGACTGCACGACCTGGAATGGACCGTGAGCGCCTACACGCTCACCTTCGCCGTCCTGCTGATGTTCGGCGCGGCCCTCGGCGACCGGTTCGGCCGCCGCCGGCTCTTCATCGCCGGGCTCGCCGTCTTCACCGGCGCCTCCGCCGCAGCGGCCCTCGCACCCGGCATCGACTCCCTCATCGCCGCCCGCGCGATCCAGGGCGCCGGTGCGGCGGTGATGATGCCGCTGACGCTCACCCTGCTCACCGCGGCCGTGCCCGCCGCCAAGCGGGGCATGGCGTACGGCATCTGGGGAGCCGTCAACGGACTCGCCGTCGCCTCCGGGCCGCTGGTCGGCGGCACCCTCACCGAGCACATCTCCTGGCAGTGGATCTTCTGGCTGAACGTCCCGCTCGGTCTGGCCCTGCTGCCCCTCGCCCGCCTCCGCCTCGCCGAGTCCCACGGCACCGGCGCCCCGCTCGACATACCCGGCACCCTGCTCGCCAGCAGCGGCCTCTTCGGCATCGTCTACGGCCTGGTCCGCGGCCCCGTCGACGGCTGGACCGGCTCGGTGGTCCTGACGGGGCTGTTCGCGGGCTCCGCGCTCCTCACCGGCTTCGTCCTCTACAGCGCGCGTGCCGCCAACCCCATGCTCCCGATGCGGCTCTTCCGCTCCCGGGCCTTCGCCGGCATCAACGCGGCGAGCCTGCTGATGTTCCTCGGCATGTTCGGCTCGATCTTCCTGCTCAGCCAGTACATGCAGGGGGTCCTCGGCTACTCGCCCACCGAGGCGGGCCTCAGGATGCTGCCCTGGACCGGCATGCCGATGCTGGTCGCCCCGATCGCCGGCATCCTCGCCGACCGCATCGGCGGCCGCCCGGTCGTCGCCGCGGGCCTGTTCCTCCAGGCCCTGGGCCTCGGCTACATGTCGGTCGTGGCCACGGCGGACGCCTCCTACGCCGCCCAGCTGCCCGCCCTGATCGTCAGCGGCATCGGCATGGCCCTGTTCTTCGCCCCCGCCTCGCACCTGGTGATGTCCAGCGTCCGGCCCTCGGAGCAGGGCATCGCCTCCGGTGCGAACAACGCCCTGCGCGAGGTGGGCGGAGCGCTCGGCATCGCCGTCATGGCGTCGATCTTCGCGGCGCAGGGCGGTTACGAGACCGGCCAGACCTTCGTCGACGGCATGCGCCCCGCACTGGTGACGGGCTCCGCGGTGGTCGCCCTCGCGGGCGTCGCGGCCCTGCTGATCCCGACCCGGCGACGCGCCGAGCCGCAGACCGCCCCCTCAGAACCGGCACCCGTGCTGGAAACCGCCTCCCGCTGACCCCGACGACCCGAAGGAGGAACGGGCATGCCGACCCTTCCCTGGACCGTCCCCAACACCCCGCCCCGCGACACCGAGGTGCACGTCTTCGCCTCCCGCTTCGAGACGCGCACCCTGTGGGGAGCACTGAAGTTCCTCGCCGGGACGCCCGCCGTCTGGCGCCAGGTGCGCCGCAGCCCCGGCGTCTACGGGGCGACCCTGAAGGCGAAGCCGCTCCAGCGGACCTTCTGGACGCTGTCCGCCTGGGAGTCCAAGGCCGCACTCCAGGACTTCGTCCGTGCGGGCGCCCACGGACCCGCTGCCCGGGGCCTCGCCCCGCAGATGAAGGACGCGAGCTTCACCACATGGCAGGCCGGCAGCGACGACCTGCCGCTGTCCTGGCCGGAGGCGATGCGCCGCCTGCCCTGACCGACACCACGCGCGCGTGCGGCCCTCGTCTCCCGGACGGGAGCCGCACACACGCGTGCCGGAGCCTGTCGGTGCCGTCTCGTACTCTTGAGCCCGTGCTGGAACTCCACGACGCCCCCCTCGCCCCGCTGACCACCTTCCGGCTGGGCGGCCCCGCGACCCGGCTGGTCACCGCGACGACGGACGACGAGGTGATCGCCGTCGTACGCGAAGCCGACGAGACGGGCACCCCGCTGCTCCTCATCGGCGGCGGCTCGAACCTGGTCATCGGCGACAAGGGCTTCGAGGGCACCGCCCTCGTCATCGCCACCAAGGGCTACTCCCTCGACGGCACGAGACTGGAACTGGCCGCCGGCGAGGTGTGGACCGACGCCGTCGCCCGCACGGTGGAAGCGGGCCTGGCCGGCATCGAGTGCCTGGCCGGCATCCCCGGCTCGGCCGGCGCGACCCCCATCCAGAACGTCGGGGCGTACGGCCAGGAAGTCTCCTCGACGATCACGGAGGTCGTCGCCTACGACCGCCTGACCGGCGAGACGGTCACCCTGGCCAACGAGGACTGCGCCTTCTCCTACCGCCACAGCCGCTTCAAGTCCGACCCCGAGCGCTACGTGGTCCTGCGCGTCCGTTTCGCTCTGGAGGACGCCGAGGGCCTGTCCGCTCCCCTCAGGTACGCCGAGACGGCCCGCGCCCTCGGAGTCGAGGCCGGCGACCGCGTCCCGCTCGCCTCGGCCCGCGACACCGTGCTCAAGCTGCGCGCCGGTAAGGGCATGGTCCTGGATCCCGAGGACCACGACACGTGGTCGGCGGGCTCCTTCTTCACCAACCCGATCCTCACGGACGCCGATTTCGCGAGGTTCCGCGCGCGGGTGCGGGAGCGCCTCGGTGAGGGGGTGGAGCCGCCCGCGTATCCCGCGGGGGAGGGCCGCACCAAGACCTCCGCGGCCTGGCTGATCGACAAGGCGGGCTTCACGAAGGGGTACGGCGACGGGCCGGCCCGCATCTCCACGAAGCACACCCTGGCGCTTACGAACCGGGGTACGGCGGCCACGGAGGATCTGCTCGCCCTGGCCCGCGAGGTCGTGGCCGGAGTCCGGGAGGCCTTCGGGATCACGCTGGTGAACGAGCCGGTGACGGTGGGAGTGAGCCTGTAGGCACCCGGCGTCGGTGCCAGAGCCGGGTGGGTGCGCAGCCCGGCGGAGCGGGGTGCCGCTGCGCCCACCCGTGCCGCCCCTAGCGGCACGACTGCCCGCAGCTAAGGCGGCCACACGGCGGTCTGCCCGCAGCTAAGGCGAGACGCGCCCGCAGCCGCGTACGCACGGAAGGGGACGTGTCGGGGGGTGTCCGCCCGCAGCGGTTGGCGCGTCAACGGACAGTCAGTCGGTGTCCGAGCCCATCGCGCCGTTCCGAGGACGGACACCCCCCGGCGCGGCCCCGACCCACCGCACCCCCGTAGGCGCTACGACCGCAACCAGTCGTCCACCCCGGCCAGCAGCTTCGCCTTCACATCCTCCGGTGCCGCCGACCCCCGGACCGACTGCCGCGCCACCTCCGCCAGTTCCTCGTCCGTGAACCCGTGATGCCGCCGCGCGATCTCGTACTGCGCGGCAAGACGCGACCCGAACAGCAACGGGTCGTCCGCGCCCAGCGCCATCGGGACCCCCGCCTCGAACAACGTCCGCAGCGGCACGTCCTCCGGCTTCTCGTACACCCCCAGCGCCACGTTCGACGCCGGGCACACCTCACACGTCACACCCCGCTCGGCCAGCCGCCGCAGCAGCCCGGGATGCTCCGCCGCCCGCACCCCGTGCCCCACCCGGTCCGCCCCCAGGTCGTCCAGACAGTCCCGCACCGACGACGCCCCCGCCAGCTCGCCCCCGTGCGGCGCGGACAGCAGCCCGGCCTCCCGGGCGATCGCGAACGCCCGGTCGAAGTCCCGCGCCATGCCCCGACGCTCGTCGTTCGACAGCCCGAACCCGACGACCCCCCGGTCCGCGTACCGCACCGCCAGCCGCGCCAGGGTGCGCGCGTCCAGCGGATGCTTCATCCGGTTCGCCGCGACCAGCACCCGCATCCCGAGCCCGGTCTCCCGCGACGTCGTCTCCACCGCGTCCAGGATGATCTCCAGCGCCGGGATCAACCCGCCCAGCCGCGGCGCGTACGACGTCGGATCGACCTGGATCTCCAGCCATCCCGACCCGTCCCGAACATCCTCCTCCGCGGCCTCCCGCACCAGCCGCTGGATGTCCTCCGGCTCCCGCAGACACGAGCGCGCCGCGTCGTACAGCCGCTGAAAGCGGAACCAGCCCCGCTCGTCCGTCGCCCGCAGTCTCGGCGGCTCGCCGCCGCTCAGGGCATCGGTCAGCGCGTCAGGAAGACGCACCCCGTGCTTGTCGGCCAGTTCCAGCACGGTCGTGGGCCGCATCGACCCGGTGAAGTGCAGGTGCAGATGGGCTTTCGGCAGCTCAGAGACATCACGTACACGCTCCATTCCAGGATCCTGCCGTACGCCTCGACCGTCCCGGTAGCGGTTTCCCCGAACGTGGCCTTGCTCGCACTCCCACACGAGAAAGCGGACCGCTCCCCGAAAAGGGAACGGCCCGCTCCGACCACTCACGTGAGGAGTCAGTCCTTGGCCTCCGCCAAGAGCTTCTGCAGCCGGCTCACGCCCTCGACGAGATCCTCGTCACCCAGCGCGTACGACAGCCGCAGATACCCGGGCGTACCGAACGCCTCACCCGGCACCACCGCGACCTCGGCCTCCTCCAGGATGAGCGCGGCCAGCTCCACCGTGTCCTTGGGCCGCCGGCCCCGGATCTCCTTGCCGACCAGCGCCTTCACCGACGGGTACGCGTAGAACGCGCCCTCCGGCTCCGGGCACACCACGCCGTCGATCTCGTTCAGCATCCGCACGATGGTCTTGCGGCGCCGGTCGAAGGCCTCCCGCATCTTCTCCACGGCGACCAGGTCACCGGAGACGGCGGCCAGCGCGGCGGCCTGGGCGACGTTGGAGACGTTCGACGTGGCGTGCGACTGGAGGTTCGTCGCGGCCTTGATCACGTCCTTCGGGCCGATGATCCACCCGACCCGCCAGCCGGTCATCGCGTACGTCTTCGCGACACCGTTCACCACGACGCACTTGTCGCGCAGCTCGGGCAGCACCGCCGGCAGCGACACGGCCGAGGCGTCGCCGTAGACCAAGTGCTCGTAGATCTCGTCGGTCATCACCCACAGGCCGTGCTCGACGGCCCAGCGGCCGATCGCCTCGGTCTCCTGCTCGCTGTAGACCGCGCCGGTCGGGTTCGACGGCGAGACGAACAGGACGACCTTCGTCTTCTCCGTCCGGGCCGCCTCCAGCTGCTCGACGGTCACCCGGTAGCCGGTCGTCTCGTCGGCGACGACCTCCACCGGGACACCCCCGGCCAGCCGGATCGACTCCGGGTACGTCGTCCAGTAAGGCGCGGGCACGATGACCTCGTCGCCCGGGTCGAGGATCGCGGCGAAGGCCTCGTAGATGGCCTGCTTGCCGCCGTTGGTGACGAGGATCTGCGAGGCGTCGACCTCGAGGCCCGAGTCGCGCAGCGTCTTCGCGGCGATCGCGGCCTTCAGCTCGGGCAGGCCGCCGGCCGGCGTGTAGCGGTGGAACTTCGGGTTCTTGCAGGCCTCGATCGCGGCCTCGACGATGTAGTCCGGAGTCGGGAAGTCGGGCTCACCGGCGCCGAAGCCGATCACCGGCCGCCCGGCGGCCTTGAGTGCCTTGGCCTTGGCGTCCACGGCGAGGGTGGCGGACTCGGAGATCGCGCCGACTCGGGCGGAGACCCGGCGCTCGGTGGGAGGGGTTGCAGGGCTCATGCGCCCCATCGTTTCAGACTGGAAACGTGCGCGGCACGGGGGTTTCACAGACTGAACAACGCCGGGCAAATCCCTGAACAACAGTGCGGATCGGCCGCACGGCCTGGGCGATCTTCACCCGGAGCCCCGTCGTCCGCTCCCCGCTCCACAGGCGATCTTCCGCCAACGAGGCCTTGCCGGAGCCCTTTCTGTTCGACGACCGGCCGCAGACCACGTACACTCTCACCTCGTTGGCCTCTCGCAGGCCGCGCCCGTTCGGTGCACACCAAGCATCCGGACGGATGCGGTACGTTGGGGGACACACAAAGGGTCGTAGCTCAATTGGTAGAGCACTGGTCTCCAAAACCAGCGGTTGGGGGTTCAAGTCCCTCCGGCCCTGCTACACACACCTTCGCCAGGATGTGTGCGCATGTACGTACAGCAATGCACCGCCGTGCGGCTCAGACCGGGCGCGGCACGGCCACGACCCGGAATCAGGTGAGGACGAGTGACGGACGCCGTGGGCTCCATCGACATGCCTGATGCCCAGGACGAGGCGCCGGAGTCCAAGAAGACCCGCAAGGGCGGCAAGCGCGCCAAGAAGGGCCCGCTGAAGCGGCTCGCCCTCTTCTACCGCCAGATCGTCGCGGAGCTGCGCAAGGTCGTCTGGCCGACCCGCAACCAGCTGACGACGTACACGACCGTGGTGATCATCTTCGTGGTCGTCATGATCGGCCTCGTCACCGTGATTGACTATGGACTCAGCAACGCCGCCAAGTACGTGTTCGGCTGAGCCGCCCGCGAAGAGCGCCGAGGTACCCGGCGCTCCTTTCGCATGTTCCACCCCTATGTATCCAGGAAGAAGCAGCCACCGTGTCTGACCCGAACGTGAACGACGCCATCGAGCCTGTCGAGTCCGTCGAGGACGAGCTCGACACCGTCGAGGGCGCGGACAGCGAGGACACCGAGGCCTCCGCCGAGGTCGAGGCTGCCGACGCCGTCGCGGACGACGCCGCCGAGGCGGAGGCCGAAGACGCCGAAACAGACGCCGAAGAGGCCGCGGAAGAACTCGAGGAAGAGCCCGAGGACGACCGCGACCCGATCGAGAAGCTCCGCGAGGAACTGCGGGTCCTGCCCGGCGAGTGGTACGTCATCCACACCTACGCCGGCTACGAGAACCGCGTGAAGACCAACCTGGAGCAGCGCGCCGTCTCGCTGAACGTCGAGGACTACATCTTCCAGGCCGAGGTGCCGCAGGAAGAGGTCGTCCAGATCAAGAACGGCGACCGCAAGACGATCAAGCAGAACAAGCTCCCGGGCTACGTCCTGGTCCGCATGGACCTGACGAACGAGTCCTGGGGCGTCGTCCGCAACACCCCGGGTGTCACCGGCTTCGTGGGCAACGCCTACGACCCGTACCCGCTGACGCTGGACGAGATCGTCAAGATGCTCGCCCCGGAGGCCGAGGAGAAGGCCGCCCGCGAGGCCGCCGAGGCCGAGGGCAAGCCTGCTCCGCAGCGCAAGGTCGAGGTCCAGGTGCTGGACTTCGAGGTGGGCGACTCGGTCACCGTCACCGATGGCCCGTTCGCCACGCTCCAGGCGACCATCAACGAGATCAACCCGGACTCGAAGAAGGTCAAGGGCCTCGTGGAGATCTTCGGCCGCGAGACGCCGGTCGAGCTCTCCTTCGACCAGATCCAGAAGAACTAGCACCACCCCGGCTTCCGAGCAGGTCAGACGGGCTCCTGGAGCCCGCCTGACCTGCTCGGTTTTTGGCCGCACATGGATACCCGTTATCGTTGTGCGGTATGCCTCCATCCGGCTGATCCGGATCGGAGGCTGGAAAACTCTCACTAGGACCCGGAGAGAGCAATGCCTCCCAAGAAGAAGAAGGTCACGGGGCTCATCAAGCTCCAGATCCAGGCCGGTGCCGCCAACCCGGCCCCGCCGGTCGGCCCCGCGCTGGGCCAGCACGGCGTCAACATCATGGAGTTCTGCAAGGCCTACAACGCCGCGACCGAGTCGCAGCGTGGCTGGGTCGTGCCGGTGGAGATCACGGTCTACGAGGACCGCTCCTTCACCTTCATCACCAAGACCCCGCCGGCCGCGAAGATGATCCTCAAGGCCGCGGGCGTGGCGAAGGGCTCGAGCGAGCCGCACAAGACCAAGGTCGCGAAGATCACGCGTGACCAGGTCCGCGAGATCGCCACCACCAAGATGCCCGACCTCAACGTCAACGACCTGGACGCCGCCGAGAAGATCATCGCCGGCACCGCCCGTTCCATGGGCGTCACGGTCGAGGGCTGAGCCCCAACCCCATCCGCAGAAGTGGCAGGGCCTGCTCGGCCCGGACCACGACTCCTAAGAATCCAGGAGCAGTAGTGAGCAAGCGCAGCAAGTCCCTTCGCGCTGCGGACGCCAAGATCGACCGGGAGAAGCTCTACGCCCCGCTCGAGGCCGTCCGTCTCGCCAAGGAGACCTCCACGACCAAGTTCGACGGCACCGTCGAGGTCGCCTTCCGTCTGGGTGTCGACCCGCGCAAGGCCGACCAGATGGTCCGTGGCACCGTGAACCTCCCGCACGGCACCGGTAAGACCGCCCGGGTCCTGGTCTTCGCGACCGGCGACCGTGCCGAGGCCGCGCGTGCCGCGGGCGCCGACATCGTCGGCGCCGACGAGCTGATCGACGAGGTGTCGAAGGGCCGTCTGGACTTCGACGCCGTCGTCGCCACCCCGGACCTCATGGGCAAGGTCGGCCGCCTCGGCCGTGTGCTCGGTCCGCGTGGTCTGATGCCGAACCCGAAGACCGGCACCGTGACCCCGGACGTGGCCAAGGCCGTGACCGAGATCAAGGGCGGCAAGATCGAGTTCCGTGTGGACAAGCACGCGAACCTGCACTTCATCATCGGCAAGTCGTCCTTCGACGACACCAAGCTGGTGGAGAACTACGGCGCCGCGCTGGAGGAGATCCTCCGTCTGAAGCCGTCCGCCGCCAAGGGCCGGTACATCAAGAAGGCCGCCATCACCACCACGATGGGCCCCGGCATCCCGGTCGACCCGAACCGCACCCGCAACCTCCTCGTCGAGGAGGACCCGGCCGCGGTCTGAGCCTGACGGCTCACGCAACCGGTCACGGGCCCCGCACCTCTCACAGGTGCGGGGCCCGTTCCCTTTTCCGGTACGTACGCCGGTGGCCTGGGTTAACGTGCGGGAACCGGAGGCGAACGGGGGAACGTATGCAGGGCACGACCGTGCGCAGCGTGGGCCTGGTGCTCGCGATGGCGAGCGCGCTGACGGGGGTGGCCGCCTGCACCTCCGCGGACTCCTCCGACGGCCCCGGCAAGGAGGACCGCGCCGCCCACGGCCGGTCCGTCGCGGCCCTGCGCGCCGCCGAGCGCGCCACCCAGCGGGCCGGCTCCGCCCGGGTCGAGTCCACGACGACCATGGGCTCGCTGATGTCCATGCGCGCCGACGGCACCCTCGGCTGGGCCGACGGCATCACCGGCACCCTCAGCATCACGTACACCGGCGGCACCATGGCCGACACCATGCGCAGGCTCGGCAGCACATCCATGGAGGCCCGCTACCTGCCCGACGCCTACTACGCGCGCATGGGCGATAAGTTCGCAGAGCAGGCCGGCGGCAAGCACTGGATCCGGTACGCCTACGAGGACCTGAAAGCCCTCGCCGGGGGCTCCGGAGCCCATCTCGGCGAGCAGATGCGCAGCACCACACCGAACCAGTCCGTGAAGCTCCTGCTGGCCTCCGGCGACGTCAGAAAGGCCGGCGAGGAGTCCGTGCGCGGCCGGCCCGCCACGCACTACTCCGGCACCGTGGCCGCCGCGGACGTCACCGACGCCGCCCTGAGGAAACAGCTCACCGAGGCCGGTGTCACCACCGAGACCGTCGACATCTGGATCGACGAGCGGAACCTGCTGGTCAAGAAGGTGGAGAAGGCGCGGATGAGCACGGGCCTGATGACCCAGACCGCGCATTACGGCGATTACGGCGTGCGGGTCCGGACCCAGCGGCCCCCCGTGTCCGACACCGGGGACTTCGAGGACCTGATGCGGAAGAAGTCCGGTACGCCCTGAGGTCCCCGTGAATTCTCATAGATCACTTCTGCCCCTCTGGGATAGGCTCACGGCCTTGCTGTGAAGCAATCGCGTATTCCTTGGGGGGAATCAATGAAGGCATCCATACCTGTCGCCGGGCTGGGCGCCCTGCTGCTCGCCGCCGGTGCGGTCGGCTGCGGTGCGGAACAGTCGCCGGAGATGACGCCCGCGGCCGCCGTCGCCACGGCGGCGAAGAACACCGACGGCATCACGTCCGTCCGGTACCGCCTGAGCGGTATGTCGCCGGAGTCCGGCAAGGTCAAGGGCGAGGCGTCGATGCGCCTGAAGCCCACGATCGCCATGAGCATGAAGATGACGGGGACCGTCGACGGAGCCGCCGAGACCGTGGAGATCCGCCTCGTCGACAAGGCCATGTACCTCGGTGGGGGAGCCGAGATGGCCAAGGAGATGGACGGCAAGACCTGGATGAAGTTCGACCTGTCCGGCTCCGACGCCGGCAAGGAGCGGGACCGGTCGGGGCCCACGAGCCAGGCCGAGCAGAACCCGGCGGCGGAGTCCACCTTCCTCACGAGCGCCAAAGACGTGAAGAAGGTCGGTACCGAGAAGGTCGAGGGCGTCGAGACGACCCACTACACGGGCACGTTCACCCTCGCCGAGCTCCGCGCCTCCCTGAAGGGCAAGGACGCGAGCATCCGCGAGAACCGCGAGAAGAGCATCAAGCAGTACGAGGAAATGGGCGTCGAGAAGTTCACGATGGACACGTGGATCGACGGCGACGACCACACCAAGCAGTTCCGGATGAAGGGCGCGGCCGACAAGGGCCCGCTCGACATGACCATCACCTTCCTCGACTACAACAAGCCGGTGGACGTCACGGCCCCGCCGGCCAAGGACGTCGCCGACCTCGCCGACCTGTTCAAGGAACTCGACGCGAGCTGATCCGTCGTACGGGCGGATTTGCTTGACAGCTATTCGTTCCCGTACCCTCCTACAGAAGCCAAAGACCGCTGGTCGTTTACCGCGCGCTCGGACGAGGGCGCGGTGGCCGAAGGATCCGCTGAACGGCGGACGGCCCGCGCAGGTGACACTTGGAGAAGCTCCCGTAGCCCGCCGCCCCGTGCGTGCGTGCAAACGGTCGAGCTGCGCCCCGTGCCCCTGCGCCGGGGCGTTTCGTTTTCCCCAGTCCTCCTTCGGGTCCGCGCGGTCCGAATCACCCGGAAGGAGGCCGAGGCTCATGGCGAGGCCTGACAAGGTCGATGCCGTCGAGGAGATGCGGGACAGGTTCCGCGACTCCAACGGCGCTGTCGTTACTGCGTACACCGGTCTCACCGTGGCGCAGCTGCAGCAGCTGCGTCGTTCACTCGGTGGGAACGCTCATTACCGTGTGGCGAAGAACACGCTGACCAAGATTGCGGCCAACGAGGCCGGGATCACCGCGATCGACGACCTCTTCACGGGTTCGTCGGCCGTCGCCTTCGTGACCGGTGACCCGGTCGAGGCGGCGAAGGGTCTCCGTGACTTCGCCAAGGACAACCCCAACCTGGTCATCAAGGGCGGCGTCCTTGACGGCAAGGCGTTGTCCGCCGACGAGATCAAGAAGCTTGCGGACCTCGAGTCCCGCGAGGTTCTGCTCTCCAAGCTGGCCGGTGCCATGAAGGGCAAGCAGTCCCAGGCTGCCTCTGTCTTCCAGGCGCTGCCGTCGAAGCTCGTCCGCACCGTGGACGCGCTCCGTGCCAAGCAGGACGAGCAGGGCGGTGCCGAGTAACTCGGCTCGCATCCCGGCCCCCGCTGCCTGAACGCGGAGGCCGTCGCGGGCCAGTAGTACGCCCGCCTCACATGTACATCCGGCACCTGCCGATTTAGTGGAAGGACCGCCAATCATGGCGAAGCTCAGCCAGGAAGACCTGCTCGCGCAGTTCGAGGAGATGACCCTCATCGAGCTCTCCGAGTTCGTGAAGGCGTTCGAGGACAAGTTCGACGTCACCGCCGCCGCGGCCGCCCCGGTCGTCATGGCCGGTGGCGCCGGTGGCGCCGCCGCCGCCGAGGCCGAGCCCGAGAAGGACGAGTTCGACGTCGTCCTCACCGGCGCCGGTGACAAGAAGATCCAGGTCATCAAGGTCGTGCGTGAGCTGACCTCCCTGGGCCTGAAGGAGGCCAAGGACCTGGTCGACGGTGCGCCGAAGCCGGTTCTGGAGAAGGTCAACAAGGAGGCCGCCGACAAGGCCAAGGAGTCCCTCGAGGGCGCCGGTGCCTCCGTCGAGGTCAAGTAAGACCTCTCGGATCCGCCAGGATCCACAACACGTCCCGCTGGACGTGTAACGCGTAAGCGCGGAAGAGCGATCATCCATCCGGGTGGTCGCTCTTCGGCGTTTCCGGGGTCCGGCCACGGTTGCCTTGCAGCCTCTGTGGCGGGGGGTATGGTGATCTTCGTCGTGTCTCTGGGCCGGCCCCGGTTCGGGCAGGGGGGCCTTGACGAACCGCACGCAGCGCGCAATTCTCAGGACGCGTCGCCACAAGGATCCGAATCCGAGGTATGGATCGGCGACGAAGAGGGCAGTATCAACGTGCGTTGAGGGCAGCGCCTTGTCGCAGGAGTGGAACAACGAGGGTAAACACGGGTTTCACAACCCGCACTGGACATCAGTGTGCCGTATGGCTACACTGACCCTTTGCGCTGCCTGTTAGCTGTCCCCTGCCCGTCACCAGGGGTCTGCCCTCGCCCGAGCATCGACGACAAGACCTGTCTGACCTGGCTTTTCGGCCGGACCGACATAGCTTGTCTCTGTGTACGGGAGAGGGGCCGGTACGCGCGTAGTGAGTCCGAGCCCTCGGAAGGACCCCCTCTTGGCCGCCTCGCGCAACGCCTCGACCGCGAATACGAACAACGCCGCCAGCACTGCCCCGCTGCGCATCTCTTTTGCAAAGATCAAGGAGCCTCTCGAGGTTCCGAACCTGCTCGCGCTGCAGACCGAGAGCTTCGACTGGCTGCTCGGCAACACCGCCTGGCAGAGTCGGGTCGAGGAGGCTCTCGAGAACGGTCAGGACGTCCCCACCAAGTCCGGGCTCGAGGAGATCTTCGAGGAGATCTCCCCGATCGAGGACTTCAGCGGGTCGATGTCGCTGACCTTCCGCGACCACCGCTTCGAGCCGCCGAAGAACTCGATCGACGAGTGCAAGGAGCGCGACTTCACGTACGCGGCCCCGCTCTTCGTCACGGCCGAGTTCACCAACAACGAGACCGGTGAGATCAAGTCCCAGACGGTCTTCATGGGCGACTTCCCGCTCATGACGAACAAGGGCACCTTCGTCATCAACGGCACCGAGCGTGTCGTGGTGTCGCAGCTCGTCCGTTCGCCCGGTGTCTACTTCGACTCCTCCATCGACAAGACGTCCGACAAGGACATCTTCTCCGCGAAGATCATCCCGTCCCGGGGTGCCTGGCTGGAGATGGAGATCGACAAGCGCGACATGGTCGGTGTCCGCATCGACCGCAAGCGCAAGCAGTCCGTCACCGTCCTGCTCAAGGCGCTCGGCTGGACCACCGAGCAGATCCTCGAGGAGTTCGGCGAGTACGAGTCCATGCGCGCCACCCTGGAGAAGGACCACACCCAGGGCCAGGACGACGCGCTGCTCGACATCTACCGCAAGCTGCGCCCGGGCGAGCCCCCCACGCGTGAGGCCGCGCAGACGCTGCTCGAGAACCTCTACTTCAACCCCAAGCGCTACGACCTGGCCAAGGTCGGCCGCTACAAGGTCAACAAGAAGCTGGGTACCGACACCCCGCTGGACGCCGGGATCCTGACCGTCGAGGACATCATCGCGACGATCAAGTACCTGGTGAAGCTGCACGCCGGCGAGACCGAGACGGTCGGTGACAACGGCACCTCCGTGGTCGTCGAGACCGACGACATCGACCACTTCGGCAACCGCCGCCTGCGCAGCGTCGGCGAGCTCATCCAGAACCAGGTCCGTACGGGTCTGGCGCGTATGGAGCGTGTCGTCCGCGAGCGGATGACGACCCAGGACGTCGAGGCGATCACGCCGCAGACCCTGATCAACATCCGGCCGGTCGTCGCCTCCATCAAGGAGTTCTTCGGCACCAGCCAGCTGTCCCAGTTCATGGACCAGAACAACCCGCTGTCGGGTCTGACGCACAAGCGGCGTCTGTCCGCGCTCGGCCCGGGTGGTCTGTCCCGTGAGCGGGCCGGCTTCGAGGTCCGTGACGTGCACCCCTCGCACTACGGCCGCATGTGCCCGATCGAGACCCCTGAAGGCCCGAACATCGGTCTGATCGGCTCGCTCGCCTCCTACGGCCGGGTCAACGCGTTCGGTTTTGTCGAGACCCCGTACCGCAAGGTGTTCGAGGGCCAGGTCACCGACGAGGTCGACTACCTGACCGCCGACGAGGAGGACCGCTTCGTCATCGCGCAGGCCAACGCGCCGCTGACGGACGACCTCCGCTTCGCCGAGGCCCGCGTCCTGGTCCGCCGTAAGGGCGGCGAGGTCGACTACGTCACCGGCGAGGACGTGGACTACATGGACGTCTCGCCGCGCCAGATGGTGTCGGTCGCGACCGCCATGATCCCCTTCCTGGAGCACGACGACGCCAACCGTGCCCTCATGGGCGCGAACATGATGCGCCAGGCCGTTCCGCTGATCCAGGCGGAGGCCCCGCTCGTCGGCACCGGCATGGAGTACCGCTCCGCGGTCGACGCCGGCGACGTGGTCAAGGCCGAGAAGGCCGGTGTGGTCCAGGAGGTCTCCGCCGACTACATCACCACCGCCAACGACGACGGCACGTACATCACGTACCGCCTGGCCAAGTTCGCCCGCTCCAACCAGGGCACCTCGGTCAACCAGAAGGTCATCGTGGCCGAGGGCGACCGGATCATCGAGGGCCAGGTCCTCGCCGACGGTCCGGCCACCCAGCAGGGCGAGATGGCGCTGGGCAAGAACCTGCTCGTGGCGTTCATGCCGTGGGAGGGTCA
Organism: Streptomyces sp. NPDC016851; assembly: GCF_055562795.1. Classification (NCBI taxonomy): domain Bacteria; kingdom Bacillati; phylum Actinomycetota; class Actinomycetes; order Kitasatosporales; family Streptomycetaceae; genus Streptomyces; species Streptomyces sp. NPDC016851. The sequence continues at coordinate 257,553 of NZ_JBVHEP010000003.1, read as the reverse complement.
CAACTACGAGGACGCGATCATCCTGTCGCAGCGCCTCGTGCAGGACGACGTCCTCTCCTCGATCCACATCGAGGAGCACGAGGTCGACGCCCGTGACACCAAGCTCGGCCCCGAGGAGATCACCCGGGACATCCCGAACGTCTCCGAGGAGGTCCTCGCCGACCTCGACGAGCGCGGCATCATCCGCATCGGTGCCGAGGTCATCGCCGGTGACATCCTCGTCGGCAAGGTCACGCCCAAGGGTGAGACCGAGCTGACGCCCGAGGAGCGCCTGCTGCGCGCGATCTTCGGTGAGAAGGCCCGTGAGGTCCGTGACACCTCGCTGAAGGTGCCGCACGGCGAGACCGGCAAGGTCATCGGTGTGCGCGTCTTCGACCGCGAGGAGGGCGACGAGCTTCCCCCCGGTGTGAACCAGCTGGTGCGCGTCTACGTCGCGCAGAAGCGAAAGATCACCGACGGTGACAAGCTCGCCGGCCGTCATGGCAACAAGGGCGTCATCTCGAAGATCCTTCCGATCGAGGACATGCCGTTCCTGGAGGACGGCACCCCGGTCGACATCATCCTCAACCCGCTCGGTGTGCCGTCCCGAATGAACCCGGGTCAGGTCCTGGAGATCCACCTCGGCTGGCTCGCCAGCCAGGGCTGGGACGTCTCCGGTCTCGCCGAGGAGTGGGCGCAGCGTCTGCAGGCCATCGACGCCGACCAGGTCCCGCCGCGGACCAACGTCGCGACGCCGGTCTTCGACGGTGCCCGCGAGGACGAGCTGGCCGGCCTGCTGGAGCACACCATCCCGAACCGCGACGGCGAGCGCATGGTGCTCCCGTCCGGCAAGGCGCGGCTGTTCGACGGCCGCTCCGGTGAGCCGTTCCCGGAGCCGATCTCGGTCGGCTACATGTACATCCTCAAGCTGCACCACCTGGTCGACGACAAGCTGCACGCCCGGTCGACCGGTCCGTACTCGATGATCACCCAGCAGCCGCTGGGTGGTAAGGCCCAGTTCGGTGGCCAGCGCTTCGGTGAGATGGAGGTGTGGGCGCTGGAGGCTTACGGCGCCGCGTACGCCCTCCAGGAGCTGCTGACCATCAAGTCCGATGACGTGACCGGCCGCGTGAAGGTCTACGAGGCCATCGTCAAGGGCGAGAACATTCCCGAGCCCGGCATCCCCGAGTCCTTCAAGGTGCTCATCAAGGAGATGCAGTCCCTGTGCCTCAACGTGGAGGTGCTGTCCTCGGACGGCATGTCCATCGAGATGCGCGACACCGACGAGGACGTCTTCCGCGCTGCGGAGGAGCTTGGCATCGACCTGTCCCGGCGTGAGCCGAGCAGCGTCGAAGAGGTCTGACGGGAGTTCGGCGGCCTTCGTCATGAAGGCCGCCGGCCCCAGGACCCCCGTATCAGACCCCATGACTTACAACCCTGAGAGGGATTGACGCATAGTGCTCGACGTCAACTTCTTCGACGAGCTCCGGATCGGTCTGGCTACCGCTGACGACATCCGTCAGTGGAGCCACGGCGAGGTCAAGAAGCCCGAGACGATCAACTACCGCACGCTCAAGCCCGAAAAGGACGGACTCTTCTGCGAGAAGATCTTCGGTCCGACCCGGGACTGGGAGTGCTACTGCGGCAAGTACAAGCGTGTCCGCTTCAAGGGCATCATCTGTGAGCGCTGTGGCGTCGAGGTCACGCGCGCCAAGGTGCGCCGTGAGCGGATGGGCCACATCGAGCTCGCCGCGCCCGTCACGCACATCTGGTACTTCAAGGGCGTTCCGTCGCGGCTGGGCTACCTGCTCGACCTCGCCCCGAAGGACCTGGAGAAGGTCATCTACTTCGCGGCGTACATGATCACGTACGTCGACGAGGAGCGCCGTACGCGCGACCTGCCCTCGCTGGAGGCCCACGTCTCCGTCGAGCGCCAGCAGATCGAGCAGCGCCGCGACGCCGACCTGGAGGCCCGGGCCAAGAAGCTCGAGACCGACCTGGCCGAGCTGGAGGCCGAGGGCGCCAAGGCCGACGTGCGCCGCAAGGTGCGCGAGGGTGCCGAGCGCGAGATGAAGCAGCTGCGTGACCGTGCGCAGCGCGAGATCGACCGTCTCGACGAGGTGTGGAACCGCTTCAAGAACCTCAAGGTCCAGGACCTCGAGGGCGACGAGCTGCTCTACCGCGAGCTGCGTGACCGCTTCGGCACGTACTTCGACGGTTCGATGGGTGCCGCGGCGCTGCAGAAGCGCCTGGAGTCCTTCGACCTCGACGAGGAGGCCGAGCGCCTCCGCGAGATCATCCGCACCGGCAAGGGCCAGAAGAAGACCCGTGCGCTCAAGCGCCTGAAGGTCGTCTCCGCGTTCCTGCAGACCAGCAACAGCCCCAAGGGCATGGTGCTGGACTGCGTGCCGGTCATCCCGCCGGACCTTCGCCCGATGGTGCAGCTGGACGGTGGCCGCTTCGCGACCTCCGACCTGAACGACCTGTACCGCCGTGTGATCAACCGGAACAACCGACTGAAGCGCCTTCTCGACCTCGGTGCGCCCGAGATCATCGTGAACAACGAGAAGCGCATGCTTCAGGAGGCCGTCGACGCGCTGTTCGACAACGGCCGTCGCGGTCGCCCGGTCACCGGTCCCGGTAACCGCCCGCTGAAGTCCCTCAGCGACATGCTGAAGGGTAAGCAGGGTCGCTTCCGTCAGAACCTGCTCGGTAAGCGTGTGGACTACTCCGCGCGTTCCGTGATCGTCGTCGGTCCGCAGCTGAAGCTGCACCAGTGCGGTCTGCCGAAGGCGATGGCGCTGGAGCTCTTCAAGCCGTTCGTGATGAAGCGCCTGGTCGACCTGAACCACGCGCAGAACATCAAGAGCGCCAAGCGCATGGTCGAGCGCGGCCGCACGGTCGTGTACGACGTGCTGGAAGAGGTCATCGCGGAGCACCCGGTTCTGCTGAACCGTGCGCCCACGCTGCACCGCCTCGGCATCCAGGCCTTCGAGCCGCAGCTGGTCGAGGGCAAGGCCATCCAGATCCACCCGCTCGTCTGCACCGCGTTCAACGCGGACTTCGACGGTGACCAGATGGCCGTGCACCTGCCGCTGTCCGCGGAGGCGCAGGCCGAGGCCCGCATCCTGATGCTGTCCTCGAACAACATCCTCAAGCCCGCCGACGGCCGTCCGGTGACGATGCCGACCCAGGACATGGTCCTCGGTCTGTTCTTCCTCACCACCGACGGCGAGATGCGCGAGCTCAAGGGCGAGGGCCGTTCCTTCGCCTCGGTCGCCGAGGCGATCATGGCCTTCGACGCGGGCGAGCTGTCGCTCCAGTCGAGGATCGACGTCCGCTTCCCGGTCGGCACCATCCCGCCGCGCGGCTGGACCCCGCCGGCGCGCGAGGAGGGTGAGCCCGAGTGGCAGCAGGGTGACAGCTTCCGGCTGAACACCACGCTGGGCCGTGCGCTCTTCAACGAGCTGCTGCCCGAGGACTACCCGTTCGTCGACTACGAGGTCGGCAAGAAGCAGCTCTCCGAGATCGTCAACGACCTCGCCGAGCGCTACCCGAAGGTCATCGTGGCGGCGACGCTCGACAACCTGAAGGCGGCCGGCTTCTTCTGGGCGACCCGTTCCGGTGTCACCGTGGCCATCTCCGACGTCGTCGTTCCCGAGGCGAAGAAGGAGATCGTCAAGGGTTACGAGGCGCAGGACGAGAAGGTCCAGAAGCAGTACGAGCGCGGTCTGATCACCAAGGACGAGCGCACGCAGGAGCTCATCGCGATCTGGACCAAGGCGACCAACGAGGTCGCCGAGGCGATGAACGACAACTTCCCGAAGACCAACCCGATCTTCATGATGGTGAACTCGGGTGCACGAGGCAACATGATGCAGATGCGTCAGATTGCCGGTATGCGTGGTCTGGTGTCGAACGCGAAGAACGAGACGATCCCGCGTCCGATCAAGGCCTCCTTCCGTGAGGGCCTGTCCGTGCTGGAGTACTTCATCTCCACGCACGGTGCCCGTAAGGGTCTGGCGGACACCGCTCTGCGTACCGCCGACTCGGGTTACCTCACCCGTCGTCTGGTCGACGTCTCCCAGGACGTCATCATTCGCGAGGAGGACTGCGGCACCGAGCGCGGTCTGCGTCTGAAGATCGCGAGCCGGAACGCCGAGGGCACGCTGCTCAAGGCGGAGGACGTCGAGACGTCCGTGTACGCGCGCTGCCTCGCCGAGGACATCGTGGTCGACGGCAAGGTGCTGGCCCCGGCCGGTACCGACCTCGGCGACGTGCTCATCGACGAGCTGGTCCGCCACGGCGTCGAGGAGGTCAAGACCCGCTCGGTCCTGACCTGCGAGTCCGCCGTCGGCACCTGCGCGATGTGCTACGGCCGTTCGCTGGCCACCGGCAAGCTGGTCGACATCGGTGAGGCGGTCGGCATCATCGCCGCCCAGTCCATCGGTGAGCCCGGTACCCAGCTGACGATGCGTACCTTCCACACCGGTGGTGTGGCCGGTGACGACATCACCCAGGGTCTGCCGCGTGTCGTCGAGCTCTTCGAGGCCCGTACCCCGAAGGGTGTCGCCCCGATCTCCGAGGCCTCCGGCCGCGTCCGGATCGAGGAGACCGAGAAGACCAAGAAGATCGTCGTCACCCCGGACGACGGCAGCGACGAGATGGCCTACCCGATCTCGAAGCGTGCCCGTCTGATGGTCAGCGAGGGCGAGCACGTCGAGGTGGGCCAGAAGCTCACCGTGGGTGCCACCAACCCGCACGACGTGCTGCGCATCCTGGGCCAGCGTGCCGTCCAGGTCCACCTGGTCGGCGAGGTCCAGAAGGTCTACAACTCGCAGGGTGTGTCGATCCACGACAAGCACATCGAGATCATCATCCGGCAGATGCTCCGCCGCGTGACGATCATCGAGTCCGGTGACGCCGAGCTGCTGCCCGGCGAGCTGGTCGAGCGCTCGAAGTTCGAGACCGAGAACCGTCGTGTGGTCCAGGAGGGCGGTCACCCGGCCTCCGGTCGTCCGCAGCTCATGGGTATCACCAAGGCCTCGCTGGCCACGGAGTCCTGGCTGTCGGCGGCGTCCTTCCAGGAGACGACCAGGGTCCTCACGGACGCGGCGATCAACGCCAAGTCCGACTCCCTGATCGGCCTCAAGGAGAACGTCATCATCGGTAAGCTCATCCCGGCCGGTACGGGTCTGTCCCGCTACCGCAACATCCGGGTGGAGCCGACCGAGGAGGCCAAGGCCGCGATGTACTCGGCCGTCGGCTACGACGACATCGACTACTCGCCGTTCGGCACGGGCTCCGGCCAGGCCGTGCCGCTGGAGGACTACGACTACGGTCCGTACAACCAGTAAGCGAGTCGCTTGAGCCGAGGGCGGTCATCCTTTGGGGTGACCGCCCTTTGGCGTGTCTGTGACGCCCGAAGAGGACGCACCGGTGCCGAATGCGGCGCTTCGGCGCATCATGGAAGGACTCCGGCTCCAGGGGAGGTGCTCCGTGTCGCAGCCGCACTACCCGTCCTGGCAACCCTGGCAGGGTCCCAGCGCCCCGTCGATGCTCGCCTCGCACGCCGATCGGGAGCGGGCCGTGGACGTGCTCAGAGCCGGATACGGCGAGGGGCGGATGGAGCACGACGAGTTCGAGAAGCGGGTGGCGCGGGCGTACGCGGCGCGGACCGTGGGGGAGCTGGCTGTGCTCGTCGCAGACCTGCCGCAGGGGCCCCTGCCGCAGCCTGCCGGGGTCCTGCCCGTACCGCGGACGTTCGTGCCCGTGCCGCGGCCGCAGACGAACGGGAAGGCGGTGGCGGCCGGCGTGTGCGGGCTGCTGTGCGTGCCGACGATGGGGCTGACCGGGATTCCGGCCGTGGTGCTGGGGCATGTGGCGCGGGCCGAGATCCGCAGCCGGGGAGAGCTGGGGGACGGACTCGCCCTGACCGGTCTCGTACTCGGATGGTTGTCCACGGCCGGCTGGGCACTCGTCCTGGTGTTGCTGACGGTGGTGTCCATCGCGGTCGGGTGACGCGCCGAATGCAGTGGCGCGGTCGGCGGCAAGAAAGTTGGGTAAATCGGACAGCCCGTCATCGAAATGAAGATCGGGAACGGCCGAGGGGCTTGACATGTCCCACAGGGTGATGTGGTCGGCACCCATTTGTTTTGACCGCAGCGAATGCGGTAGGTACGCTCAGACCTTGTGCCTGGGGTGTGCCCTGGCTCTCGTGCGTGCCATCACCCGCACTGCGAGCTGACACCGGCCACCGCAATCTGCGCTTAATTCTGCCTGGCGGCGGGAGTCCGCGGGATTCGACACACCCGACCGCGTGGGTCGGCGACGTTCCAGGTTAGCTTCACCAATCGGCACACAGAAACCGGAGAAGTAGTGCCTACGATCCAGCAGCTGGTCCGTAAGGGCCGGCAGGACAAGGTCGAGAAGAACAAGACGCCCGCACTCGAGGGTTCGCCCCAGCGTCGTGGCGTCTGCACGCGTGTGTTCACGACCACCCCGAAGAAGCCGAACTCGGCCCTGCGTAAGGTCGCGCGTGTGCGTCTGACCAGCGGGATCGAGGTCACCGCTTACATTCCGGGTGAGGGACACAACCTGCAGGAGCACTCCATCGTGCTCGTGCGCGGCGGCCGTGTGAAGGACCTGCCGGGTGTTCGCTACAAGATCATCCGCGGCTCGCTCGACACCCAGGGTGTCAAGAACCGCAAGCAGGCCCGCAGCCGCTACGGCGCCAAGAAGGAGAAGTAAGAATGCCTCGTAAGGGCCCCGCCCCGAAGCGCCCGGTCATCATCGACCCGGTCTACGGCTCTCCTCTGGTGACCTCCCTGATCAACAAGGTGCTGCTGAACGGCAAGCGCTCCACCGCCGAGCGCATCGTTTACGGCGCCATGGAGGGCCTGCGCGAGAAGACCGGCAACGACCCGGTCATCACGCTGAAGCGCGCTCTCGAGAACATCAAGCCGACCCTCGAGGTCAAGTCCCGCCGTGTCGGTGGTGCCACCTACCAGGTCCCGGTCGAGGTCAAGCCCGGCCGTGCCAACACCCTGGCGCTGCGCTGGCTCGTCGGTTACTCCCGCGCCCGTCGCGAGAAGACCATGACCGAGCGTCTGCTCAACGAGCTCCTCGATGCCAGCAACGGCCTGGGTGCCGCTGTGAAGAAGCGCGAGGACACGCACAAGATGGCCGAGTCCAACAAGGCCTTCGCGCACTACCGCTGGTAGTCGCAGACCCCATCGAGACCGAGAGAAGACTGAAGCCTTATGGCTACCACTTCGCTTGACCTGGCCAGGGTCCGCAACATCGGGATCATGGCCCACATCGACGCGGGCAAGACGACCACCACCGAGCGGATCCTGTTCTACACCGGCGTTTCGTACAAGATCGGTGAGGTCCACGACGGCGCCGCCACCATGGACTGGATGGAGCAGGAGCAGGAGCGTGGCATCACGATCACCTCTGCTGCCACCACCTGTCACTGGCCGCTCGAGGGCGACGACTACACGATCAACATCATCGACACCCCGGGTCACGTCGACTTCACCGTCGAGGTGGAGCGCTCGCTGCGCGTGCTCGACGGTGCCGTGACGGTGTTCGACGGTGTCGCCGGCGTTGAGCCCCAGTCCGAGACCGTGTGGCGTCAGGCGGACCGCTACGGCGTTCCGCGTATCTGCTTCGTCAACAAGCTCGACCGCACCGGCGCGGAGTTCCACCGCTGCGTCGACATGATCAGCGACCGCCTGGGCGCGCAGCCGCTGGTCATGCAGCTGCCGATCGGTGCCGAGGCGGACTTCAAGGGCGTCATCGACCTCGTGACGATGAAGGCCCTGGTCTGGTCGGCCGAGGCGACCAAGGGCGAGATGTACGACACCGTCGACATCCCGGACACCCACGCCGAGGCTGCCGAGGAGTACCGCGGCAAGCTGCTCGAGGCCGTCGCCGAGAACGACGACGAGCTGATGGAGCTGTACCTGGAGGGCACCGAGCCCACCGTGGAGCAGCTCTACGCCGCGATCCGTCGCATCACCATCGCGTCCGGCAAGGGCGGCGGCACCACCGTCACCCCCGTGTTCTGCGGCACCGCGTTCAAGAACAAGGGTGTTCAGCCCCTGCTCGACGCGGTCGTGCGCTACCTGCCCACCCCGCTCGACGTCGAGGCCATCGAGGGCCACGACGTCAAGGACGCGGAGCAGGTCATCGTGCGCAAGCCGTCGGACGAGGAGCCGCTCGCCGCGCTGGCGTTCAAGATCATGAGCGACCCGCACCTCGGCAAGCTCACCTTCGTCCGCGTGTACTCCGGCCGCCTGCACTCCGGCACCGCCGTGCTGAACTCGGTGAAGGGCCGCAAGGAGCGCATCGGCAAGATCTACCGCATGCACGCCAACAAGCGTGAGGAGATCGAGTCGGTGGGCGCCGGCGACATCGTCGCCGTCATGGGCCTGAAGCAGACCACCACCGGTGAGACGCTGGCGGACGAGAAGAACCCGGTGATCCTGGAGTCCATGGACTTCCCGGCGCCGGTCATCGAGGTCGCCATCGAGCCCAAGTCGAAGGGCGACCAGGAGAAGCTCGGCGTCGCGATCCAGCGCCTGGCCGAGGAGGACCCCTCCTTCCAGGTGCACACCAACGAGGAGACCGGCCAGACCGTCATCGGCGGTATGGGCGAGCTTCACCTCGAGGTGCTCGTCGACCGCATGAAGCGCGAGTTCAAGGTCGAGGCCAACGTCGGCAAGCCGCAGGTCGCGTACCGTGAGACGATCCGCAAGGCCGTCGAGAAGGTCGAGTTCACCCACAAGAAGCAGACGGGTGGTACCGGCCAGTTCGCTCGCGTGATCATCGCGGTCGAGCCGATCGAGGGCGGCGACGCCTCCTACGAGTTCATCAACAAGGTGACCGGTGGCCGTGTGCCGAAGGAGTACATCCCTTCGGTGGACGCCGGTGCGCAGGAGGCCATGCAGTTCGGCATCCTCGCCGGTTACGAGATGACCGGTGTGCGCGTGACGCTGCTCGACGGTGCCTACCACGAGGTCGACTCCTCCGAGCTCGCGTTCAAGATCGCCGGTTCGCAGGCCTTCAAGGAGGCCGCGCGCAAGGCCAGCCCCGTACTGCTCGAGCCGATGATGGCCGTCGAGGTCACCACGCCCGAGGACTACATGGGTGAGGTCGTCGGTGACATCAACTCCCGCCGTGGCCAGATCCAGGCCATGGAGGAGCGGGCCGGTGCCCGCGTCGTGAAGGGCCTCGTGCCCCTTTCGGAGATGTTCGGCTACGTCGGCGACCTGCGCAGCAAGACGTCCGGCCGTGCCAGCTACTCCATGCAGTTCGACTCCTACGCCGAGGTTCCCCGGAACGTCGCCGAGGAGATCATCGCGAAGGCCAAGGGCGAGTAACGCACAGCGTCTGCACGCCGTAGGCTTGACTCCGGAGCCTTGAGGGGCATTCCGCCGCAATCATGGTGAGAGTGCCCCGGGGCCCGGGCTTTCCAGCAAAGATCACCTGGCGCCGATGAGTAAGGCGTACCAGAACCACTCCACAGGAGGACCCCAGTGGCGAAGGCGAAGTTCGAGCGGACTAAGCCGCACGTCAACATCGGCACCATCGGTCACATCGACCACGGTAAGACGACCCTCACGGCCGCCATTACCAAGGTGCTGCACGACGCGTACCCGGACCTGAACGAGGCCTCGGCCTTCGACCAGATCGACAAGGCTCCTGAGGAGCGCCAGCGCGGTATCACCATCTCCATCGCGCACGTCGAGTACCAGACCGAGACGCGTCACTACGCCCACGTCGACTGCCCCGGTCACGCGGACTACATCAAGAACATGATCACGGGTGCGGCGCAGATGGACGGCGCCATCCTCGTGGTCGCCGCCACCGACGGCCCGATGCCGCAGACCAAGGAGCACGTGCTCCTGGCCCGCCAGGTCGGCGTTCCGTACATCGTCGTCGCGCTGAACAAGGCCGACATGGTGGACGACGAGGAGATCCTGGAGCTCGTCGAGCTCGAGGTCCGTGAGCTCCTCACCGAGTACGAGTTCCCGGGCGACGACGTTCCCGTCGTCAAGGTCTCCGCTCTGAAGGCCCTCGAGGGCGACAAGGAGTGGGGCAACTCCGTCCTCGAGCTCATGAACGCCGTCGACACCGCCATTCCGGAGCCGGAGCGCGACGTCGACAAGCCGTTCCTCATGCCGATCGAGGACGTCTTCACGATCACCGGTCGCGGTACGGTCGTCACCGGCCGTATCGAGCGTGGTGTCCTGAAGGTCAACGAGACCGTTGACATCATCGGCATCAAGCAGGAGAAGACCACCACCACGGTCACCGGCATCGAGATGTTCCGGAAGCTCCTCGACGAGGGCCAGGCCGGTGAGAACGTCGGTCTGCTCCTCCGTGGCATCAAGCGCGAGGACGTCGAGCGCGGCCAGGTCATCATCAAGCCGGGCTCGGTCACCCCGCACACCGAGTTCGAGGCGCAGGCCTACATCCTGTCCAAGGACGAGGGTGGCCGCCACACGCCGTTCTTCAACAACTACCGCCCGCAGTTCTACTTCCGTACGACGGACGTGACCGGCGTGGTGACCCTCCCCGAGGGCACCGAGATGGTCATGCCGGGTGACAACACCGAGATGAAGGTGGAGCTCATCCAGCCCGTCGCCATGGAGGAGGGCCTGAAGTTCGCCATCCGTGAGGGTGGCCGGACCGTGGGCGCCGGCCAGGTCACCAAGATCAACAAGTGAGTCTTCGGACTGGCTTGAGGGTCTGCTGACCTGAGTGGCTCGGAGGGGCCCGTACGACTTCGGTCGTGCGGGCCCCTTTGCCGTTGGTCATTGCAGGTTCTGCAGGTGGGGGTGGTCGTACGAGGCCGTGCAGAAGTAGATCTGCATGCCGTAGCCGCGGCCGATGGTGAGCTGAGTGGCGTTGCCCGGGCCGCGCAGCCCCGGACCGGTGCGGTCCACGTCCTCGACGGGTCGCCAACTCAGGCTGCCGCCGTCCCACTCGCTGCCTTCGACGTAGAGCAGCGGCATGACGTCCGATCCGCACTCCGCGCAGGCCATGGAGAAAGGGTCGGTGAAGCTCCACGGGGCGTGGCCGCCGACCTTGCAGCCGGGCGCCACCGCCAGGTCGTACTGGTAGACCACCTGCCGGCTGTCCTCCCAGGCCTCTATCCGGTCGGCCAGTGCTTCGGACAGTTCATGCGGGGCCGGGTACTCGGTGACCTGTTCCGGGTGCAGGACGCAGGGCTCGGGCAGGAAGCCTGCCTTGCCGATGACCGACGGCTGCGGGGTGGCCGCGAGCCGGTCGGTCACGTCGGCGGCGGTGCGCCAGCGCAGTACGGTGCGTGGCAGGTAGTCCCCGGCATGGTCGGCCGCGCACCACAGCACCTGCAGCACGTCGCGGCCGTCCGGGCGGGGCAGGCCGGGGACGTCCCGGGCGTAGAGCTGGGCGACGGGGACCATCAGGGCCTCGTCGTTCTCCTGCGGTACGCGCCGGCGTTTTTCCGCGCGGTCGACGATCACACGTTCCTCGGCCGTCAGCAGGTCCGCACCAGCGGCCCGGGGCCTGCTCCACGCCTCGTCCAGGATGCGCCGGCGGAGCCGTACGTCGTCGGGGACGACGCCGCGCTGCCAGGGGCCGGAGTGGTCCGGGCAGGTCGGCCACGGTTCGTCGGCCGGCCACAGCAGCGGGCCACCGATCGAACTGTCGCCGGTGGTGGGCGCACCGGCGCGGGGGTGCAGCCGCACGGTGGTCCGGGCGAGTGGTGTCAGTTCGGGGAAGTGGGCTGTGACGTCGACAGGGCGCGGTGGGGTGGTGCGTGCCATGGGCAGGGAGCCTAAAGGGCGCCGCTGTCGGCTCACTCCTGCGGGGCGCCGCTGTCCCGGTACAGGGGCAGGCCGTCCGTCGCGATCGTCCAGTCGGCGATGGTCACGTCCTCGCCGTAGACGAAGTCCTTGCGGGTCGCGTAGCGCGGGCCGTCCGGTGTGGGGTGGATGTCGGTGAGGACGGCGCCCGTGCCGGTGCGGGGATCGAAGACGGCGTAGACGGGGATGCCGATGAGGGGGTAGTCGCGCATCTTGGTGACCCAGTCGTTGTCCGGGTTGGAGCGGGAGACGACTTCGACGGCGGCGAGCAGTGTGCGGGGGTCGAAGGAACCCGGGACGTCCATGTCCTCCAGGGCGATCACCATCACGTCGGGGCGGCGCATGATGCCCTCGGACTCGTCCTCCACATCGGGTTCGCCCGTGTGGGCCACGATCTCCTCCGGCATCACCTTTTCGAGGCGTCTCCGCAGGTGCAGTGTGGTCAGCTCGTGCGGACCCACGGGCGCCATCATGTCGTGGACGATTCCTTCCTTGGTGACCTCGAACTTGCCGGGCAGGGAGTCGTCCGTGGTCTGGACGAAGTCCCGCATGGCCCGATACCGGTGGGAGGCGCCCTGCTGCTCGTTCTCCGAGGCGGTGGTCATGGCGCTCGCTCCTCGTCTGTGCCCAGGGGCAAGGATCGTCGCTCTCATGCTAAGCGGCCTCCAGGACACTTGATCGGCAATCGCGGCAGTCGCGGCAGTGGCCGGGGGCCGGTGCGCGGAAGGCGCGGTCGCAGCCGTCGCAGGTCTGAAGTGGGTGACGGATGGCCGGCGGTGGTGTGGGCGCCCGGAACGGAGGCGGTGGGGGCAGCTGGGTCGTGAGGCGGTGGGCCAGGAGGGCGGCCGGGCGGTGGAGGCGCTCGGGTGGGAGGTCAGTCGTCAGGGTGTGGCGTACGGCGGTGGGGGAGACGTCGCGTTCCAGCCAGGCGGCGACACCTGGGGCGAGGTGGGCGACGTCGCGGGTGGAGAGCAGGAGGCGGGTGTCCTCGCGGTGGAGGCCTGCGAGGAGGTCCGTGGCCCGTTGGAGGAGGGCGGGTGCGGGGTACCCCGGGTGCGGCACGGCCGGGAGGGGCTTGCTGCCGGGCGTCATCGTCCGCCTTCTCGGGGCTGGGCGAGGGGCGTCCGTACCGCTGTGACCTGGCTGGTTGCAGGAGATCGTGCGGGTGATGATCCGGCCGCCGGGGACGCGTTCGCGGACGCGGCGCAGGTAGCCGTGAGCCTCCAGCTCGCGCAGGGCGGCGGCGATACGGGTCGTGCCTTCCGGGAAGCGGGCGGCGATGGACTTGATGTCGACTCGGGCGCCCGCTCGGAGCGACTGAATGTGCACGGCCAGCCCGATCGCGAGGAGCGACAGCTCCGGGTGCTGGGCGAGGTGGTTGCCGATCACCGTGAAGCGGGTGGTGTGGCGGGTGTTGTCGTGAACCAGGCCGGCTTGGGGATGCCGCCGGTTCGGGTGCTTCTTCCCGGTTACGGGGGTGTGGGCGTGCGAGGGCACGTTAGGGTGCTGCGTATCCATCAGGAAGGGCTCTTCTTCCTCGGTGGTCAGGCCCTCGCACTGGGATTGCCGTCCCGGCGGGGGCCGTCGCATGTCTGCGGTTGTTGCGCTGAGCGTAGGGCAGGCAAGGGCTCCCGAATCCAGCTGAGTTGGCGATGTTCACTCGCGTGAGTGAGGCGGCGGGCTGGGCGGGAGGGGTGGGGTTTGGTGGGGTTCTTTCATCATCGTGGTCCTTGAGGGAGACCGCCTGCGGCACCGGAGCGCGAGGTGTTGGGACCCGGTGCTTCAGGTCAGAGGGTCAGCTCTGCCCAGACGGTCTTGCGTGGTGGCAGGTCCGCGGTGACGCCCCAGCGGTCGGCGAGTGCGTCGACGAGGAGCAGGCCGCGGCCCGATTCGGAGTCCGGGCTGGGCAGTTGGGGTGTCGGCAGTCGGTCGTCGCGGGTGTCCGTGACCTCGATGCGGAGGGTGTCGGCCACGACGTAGAGGAGCAGGCGGAAGTCACGGCCGGGGATGCGGCCGTGTTCCGCCGCGTTGGCCGACAGTTCTGCGATGACCTGCCGTGCCGGGTCCAACGGCAGGCCCCAGGAGCGCAGTTGCTCGGTGGCCAGGAGACGGGCCAGGCGGGCGCCGCGTGCGGTGGGGGACAGCTGGATGCTGAAGTTGCGGATGGTGGTGGTGAGTTCAGGGGGTTGCTGCGTCACGTCACTCAGCGTGGCCGCCCGCGCTTACTGTGAACAGTGACTCAGCGGGTGCGTACGGTAACTGTCCGGAGCTTGTCCGGTCGTGTCCGGGCTGTCAGGGCCGGGCGTACGGGTAGGGCGCTGGGCACGGTCGTAGGACGGACGGAAGGGTGCGGGATGACGGCGGTCGAGACGGACGCGGGTCGGCTCAAGGGCGAGGCGGACGAGCCGGGTTGGGAGGTGGATCCGGACGACGAGTGGGGTGTCGCCGTGATCGCGACCGTCGGGCGGCAGCTGAAGCTGCGGCGGGAGGCGGTGGGGATGCGGGCCGCCGAGTTCGGGACGGCGGTGGGGTACGGCGAGGACATGGTCTACAAGATCGAGGGTGGGAAGCGGATTCCTCGGCAGGACTATCTCGTCAGGGCGGATGAGGTGCTGGGGGCGGGTGGGCTGATTGCGGCGACGTGGGAGGACGTGAAGAGGGTTCGGTATCCCAAGAAGGTGCGGGAGCTGGCCAAGTTGGAGGGGCAGGCGGTTGAGATCGGGGTGTACGAGTGCAACAGCGTCCACGGGCTGTTGCAGACGCCGGAGCACGCGCGTGCCTTGTTCGAGGCGGCGCAGCCCCCGTATTCGCCGGACGATGTGGAACGGATGGTGGCTGCCCGGATGGCCCGGCAGGCGGTCTTCGAACGTGATCCGGCCCCGTCTGTGCACTACGTCCTCGAGGAGGCGGTGCTGCGCCGACGGGTCGGGGGCACAATGGTGTGGCGACAACAGCTCGAACACCTACTGGAGGTGGGGCGGTTGCGTAGCGTCACCCTTCAGATCATGCCAACGAACACCGATGCCCACCCAGGGGTGGACGGCAAGATCGAGCTGCTGAAGTTCCCGGACGGTTCGGCCGTGGGGCGTTCCGACGGTGCGTTCAACGGGCGGCCGACCACCGATCCGAAGCAGCTCCGCATCCTTGAGCTGCGGTATGGCACCATCCGAGCGCAGGCGCTCCCACCGCGGGAGTCGCTGGCCTTCATCGAGCAAGTGCTGGGAGAAACATGATCCGCAACGCTTCTGCCGGGGACACCTCCGAACTGACTTGGTTCAAGAGCAGCTACAGCAGCGGCACGGACGGCAACTCCTGCGTCGAAATCGCGATAGCACCCCGCACTGTGCACGTCCGCGACTCCAAGCACACCGCAGGCCCCCGACTCGCACTCGCGCCGGAGGCCTGGTCGGACTTCGTGGCGTCCGTCTAGGCCGTGTTCCGGGGAGTGGCACGATGTGCGCACGAGTGATCGAGCGAACGGGGAGGCCGGCGTCATGGCCCGCTACATGGAGGCACTGACCGTCGAGAGGGGCGGGTTCCGGATCAAGGTGCCGGAGTCGTGGTGGGAGTTCGACGTACGGCCGGAGTCGCGGGACGACTCGATCCGGCGGATGGTGAACGAGCGGGTGCGGCAGCGGCCGGAGTTGGAGCAGTACCGGGACACGTACGTCGACTTCCTCCGGAAGGCGGCCGCGGACGCGTGGAAGTCGGGCGCGCTGTACTGCGGCTGCATGGCGGAGAGCTTCGGCGGGGACACGCCGATCACGGGCTCGGTGACCGTATCCCTGGTGGGCGGGCGTAACGAGCGCGGTGAGCCGCTGTCGAACGACCCGGCCGTCATCGCGAGCCAGCTCGCCGTGAAGGAGGCCAAGCGGGAAGGGGACTCCTGGCGGAAGGTGACGACCGTCGACATCCCCGGAGTCGGCCCGGCCGCGCGGACCTTCGGCATCGAGGACATTCCCGTACCCGGCGATGAGCTCAACCGCACGATCCGGGCCGTGCTGGTGCAGACGTACATTCCCGTGCCGGGCCAGGAGGGCAAGGTGGCCCTGGTCGCCGGCAGCAGCCAGGTCCTCGACCTCGCGGACTCCTTCTTCGACATCTTCGACGCGATCACGTCGACGTTCCGCTTCACGAGCTGACTCCGGTCAGACCGCCACCGTCTTGGGCGCGGCCGGCGGCCCCGTCACTTCCGTAACCTCGGGCGACTCCGGGTCCGTCGGCCTGTGGGCCCGCCGAGAGGTGCGGGCCTGGAGCCAGAGCAGGAAGGCCGTGGGCAGGAACACCGCGTCGCAGGCGATCATGGCCAGGGAGAAGAACGGGAGGCCGAGCAGCACCGCGATGCCCGCGTGTTCGAGGATCATGACGGCCAGCAGGACGTTCTTGATCCTCCGGTTGGCCAGGGTGAAGGGGAAGGCCACCTGGAGCACGACCGTGCCGTAGCTCAGCAGCAGGACCAGCACGGTGTTGGCCGCCAGGATCCCGGACAGCCAGGGCCACGGGGCGAAGTACTCCAGGTGGAACACGTAGTGCAGGGCGCTGCCCTCCTGCCACCGGGAGCCCTGCACCTTGTACCAGCCGGACGTGGCGTAGATCAGGCAGACCTGGACGGCGATCGTCAGCATGGCGGTGTTGTGGAGCATGGCAGCGCCCGCGTCCAGCACCGCGCGGACCTCGGTTTCGGGGTACCGGCGGCGCACGGCGTACCACAGCCCCTGGACACCCCACAGGGTCCACAGCACGAGGGGCCAGCCCGTGTCCCAGCCGAATCCCAGCAGCAGGAACAGTCCGGTGGCTGCCCAGAGGACCACTCCCGTGCGGTCGGCGGTGTCCTTCCCGCGCTGCCCGGACCGGGCGCGCCGCGCGTCCAGTGACCACACCTGGGCGCAGCGGGTGAAGACCAGGTAGATCACCATGATGCGCAGGACGTTGTCGCCGCCGTCTCCCACGAGGGGGTTGCGGTTCTCCAGCGAGAGCAGGCCCACCATGAGCAGCACGCTCGTGGTCCGGGTGCGCCATCCCACCAGGACCGCGAAGGCGGCGGCGATGGTCAGGACGTACACGATCTCGAACCAGGCCCGTCCCCCGGACCAGTGCAGAACGCTGAACGTCCCGTCCTGGCGGCCCAGTTCGAGCGCCAGCTCGTACGACATGGGGCTGCGGTCGCCATAGAGCACCCGGCGGTTGGGCCACTCGCGGAGCAGGAAGGCCGCGATGACCAGGGCCAGACCGATGCGGAAGACGGCGGCCTGGTAGGGGGCGCGGGTGGTGCAGACTGCCCTGAGAAGGGCCGGCAGGCTCGTCATGGTGCTCAGCTCACAGTCCCTTGTAGTCCTGGTCGGTGACCGGCCACCACGGGAGGATGCGGTAGGTGGTGGTGTCACTGGCCTTCTCGGCACTCCACGGCGGAGGCGACACCATCTCGTAGCGGCCGCCGATCTGGATTTGTGTGATCCGCTCGCCCTTCCACTGCCGTCCGACCCGCTGCAGGGCCACACGCTTCAGGTAGGCGGCGGCGACGGCTCCGCGGATGCCTCTGGGACGGTTGTTCGGGCCCTGCCAGGACTCGGAGATTTCCCAGGCGTTGCGGAGCATGTTCTGGTGGACGTGGCTCGGGGCCGGATTGCCCTGGATCGCGGCGACGTCGCGGGCCGTGAGGTTGATCCACTCCGAGAGCCGGAGGCGGCCGTCGTCTCCCGTGGTTCGCAGCCGGACACCGATGGCGTCGTTGCGCTGCTTGGGGTTGGGGGCGAACAGCTTCCAGTCCTGACCGAACTCCGGCTGCACGTAGGAGGTGATCAGGTGTTGGTGACGCACCCTGAGCGCGTTGGTCGGGGCCAGGGAGAGGAAGAGCAGGGCCCCATGCACCAGCAAGGCGGCGGCCAGTACGAAGGCGGTCACGACCAGGGCCGCGACCGCCGCACGCGACCAGTCACGCCGGGGCGGGGCGCCGGCGGCGGCCGGGGTGGGGTGGCAGCTGGGGGCCGGGGCCGGGGCTGGGGCCGGGGCTGCTGGGGCCGGGGCCGTCGGCTGGGGCTCGGCCGCGTCGGTGCCCGGGCGCGGGAGGGGCACGTGCTGCGGTGCCGGAACCGCACCCGCTGGAGGCCGATGCCCGGGGGCCGATTGGCTGGATGGTTCCATCACGTTCCTTCAGCTCGGCGGGCCGGGGGGGGGGGGGGGGGGCCCCCCCCCCCGGGCCCCGCCCGGCCCGCCGGCCCTGTCGGGGGGCGGGGGCGGGGGGGTGGCCGGACCGCCGGCGGGGGGT